>JAYEKB010000080.1:0-4723 GCA_034660835.1 Thermodesulfobacteriota bacterium | reverse complement strand
AAAAAATAATTGTAAGTATCCGGTTACCATAGTACCAGGAATTGCTGTGGTCAATCCCGGTTTCAAAATTTCCATCTGCCTGAATGCGGACACTTCCCATCACATCAGTCAGCGACCAAAGAGATATGATAATCATGAAGTTGATCTTTTTTTCAGGCCGATATATAACGTCAACAAACCAATACTGAACCATTTCGGACTCTATTGATGTACAATCCAGCCTGACAACTCCTCAACGATACAGCATAGTGCCTTGAATTTACTATAAATTTTTCAATAACGGATCAAGAATGACAGACACCATAACAATCATTTGGAAAAAGGTGTTTACAATCCTGCGGAAAAGCGCCGGTCGGATCTTTACAACACATCTTGCCTATGTGGCACTTGGAACACTCCTGTTCACCCCTCTGGTCGGTGTTGTCGGCCGGTTCCTGCTGCGTCTCTCCGGCCAGTCGATGCTCTCTGATTTTGATATTGCCTATTTTCTGCTGACACCGTTAGGGATGGGCGCATTGATACTGCTTGGTGCCCTGCTGATTACCATCCTTGTGTTTGAACAGGCCTCCCTGATGGCCATCAGTGCCGGCAGCGTCCAAGGATTGCATATCACCACTATGTCTGCACTCTATTTCACCGCCAGACAGGCAAGAAGGATTTTTTTATTTGCGATCCGACTGGTTATACGGGTGTTGATTATCGTCTTGCCATTCCTGGCCATTGGTGGTGCTATTGCCTGGTTTTTGCTTACAGACTATGATATCAACTATTACCTGACTGAAAAACCCCCTGTATTTATGGTTGCAGCAGCAATCATCGGCCTGTTATTGCTGATAATGCTTGTCCTGCTGCTTCGCAAGCTCCTTTCCTGGTCGCTTGCACTTCCCCTGCTCCTGTTCACCAATGTATCTCCGGCCCGCTGCTTTACTGAGAGTGAAAGCCTTACTGTCGGGCATAAGCGATTATTTGTTATAACACTTGGAACCTGGGGAATGGCAGCGCTTATTCTCGGTTCAGTCGTGCTGGGCAGTGTTCAATTGCTGGGCTCGAAGCTTGCTCCCCTGTTCTTTGATTCGATCACCTTGCTGGTACCCGTACTGGGAGGACTTGTTGCGTTGTGGACACTTGGCAATCTGCTGGTCACGACCCTCACCTCGGGCAGCTTTGCTTCCCTGTTGCTGGCATTATATGAACACTCGGGAGCTGAGATTATGCCGGCTGGTCTCACGGGGCGTGAGCAAGGCGGGCGAATGCGTATGACTGCCCCCAGGTTTGCCCTGCTCCTGATTGGTTGTACAGCAGTTGCGGTACTGCTCGGAGCCTGGCTGTTAAATGGTATCCGGACAGAAGATAATGTCTCGGTTATCGCTCATCGCGGGGCTGCAGGCAAGGCCCCTGAGAATACACTTGCCTCCATTCGTCAGGCGGTCAAAGATAACACCGACTGGGTTGAGATCGATGTCCAGGAAACCGTTGATGGTGAAGTTGTGGTAATCCATGACAGTGATTTCATGAAGCTTGCCGGCGTGAATATGAAAGTCTGGAACGGTAGCCTGAAAGAGTTGCAGGAGATTGATATCGGCAGCTGGTTTGACCCGAAGTTCTCAACTGAGCGGGTACCGACCCTGGCCGATGTACTTGAAGAGGTTCGCGGCAAGGCCCGCCTGCTCATTGAGCTGAAGTATTATGGGCATGACCAGCAACTGGAACAACGGGTGGTGGATATCGTTGAACAGGCAGGCATGGTTGATGATGTTGCCATCATGTCACTGAAACACGAAGGTATTCAAAAATTTAAGGTTCTGCGACCGGACTGGAGTACCGGACTGTTGTTAACCAAAGCTATCGGCGACCTGTCAAAGCTTGATGTGGATTTCCTTGCAGTCAATACGGCCATGGCAACGTCCGGTTTTATCCGTCGCACACAATCAGCCGGCAAGCAGGTCTATGTCTGGACCGTGAATGACCAGGTCTCCATGTCCCGAATGATGTCACTGGGGGTAGATTCCATTATTACCGACGAGCCGGAGCTGGCCCGTACCGTGCAGACGGAACGATCGGACTTAAATTCAATAGAGCGCTTGTTGATACACACCGCCGTGCTGTTGGGCCGACCTGTTCCGCAGCGAACCTACCGTGACCAATCGCCTTGAGGCTGTCTATGATAAAACTTCCATTGGCTGGAAAACTGGTGCTGTTATTAGGGATTGTGCTGTTCCTCTCCGGAATTGCCAATGCAGAGACAACCGGGAACCTGGAGTCAAGTATCGATGCACTTGAACGTCAGCTTGAAATAAAGCGCCATGAACAGCTGGCAGCGCTAAAGAATGATCCCAAAAGTGCACTTGCTGAATTTACGACCGACGGCTGCAGCGGCGGGCTTTCCGTTGGTTGGCAATACCTGGCCGGCAAGATCCGGCACTTTCATGCCCTGCATGGAACACGACCGGCATGGGAATCATGCTGTGTCACACATGACCGGGCCTATCACACAGGTGGGTCACGTGAGGCTACTGCGGCTGAGAGTTTTGCAGCCCGCAGGGAAGCGGATATGACACTGAAGGCGTGTGTGCTGGAAACCGGAATGAAACGAATTCCAGAGCTGAGCGCCGAGTATCATATCTCTGCCCGGGAAGTAGAAACGCTCTATAGAGCTATCGCAGCTCTGATGTACCGGTCCGTACGCATTGGCGGTATGCCATGTACCGGCCTGCCGTGGCGCTGGGGATACGGCTGGCCGGAATGCGAATAAAAAAGCGTTTGAACAACTTCACATGAACCCACCCCCTTCTTCACTCTGGCAGACAGAACTGCCCAAAGACCTGGATCAACGGCTTCAAGATCTTTTTGAAGCTGCTGAAAAAACGTCCCGACCGATCCGGATCTTCTTCCGGGCCGATGATATCGGCCGGATAGACAACAACTTCATCCAAATGATGCAGTTGTTTGCAGATTTTGACATGCCCCTCTGCCCGGCCCTGGTGCCGCAGTGGCTGAGCGCAGACAACTGGCAACAGATCAGATCGCTGGTGAATAAAGAATCTTTGTTTTGCTGGCATCAGCACGGGTTCAACCATAGCAACCATGAAGCTGTCGGCAAAAAATGTGAATTCGGAGAAAACAGGCTGAGCAAAGCAATACGAAAAGATATCCTGGCAGGAAAAAACAAGCTGGAACAACTCCTTGCAGACTCATTTCTACCGGTGTTCACTCCGCCATGGAACAGATGCAGCAAGGCAGCCATGCGGGTCCTGCAGGAACTTGACTTCGTTGCTGTGTCCCGCTCAATAAATGTCCAGCCACAATCTCCTGCCGGACTTCCTGATCTGGCAATCAATATTGACCTGCACACCCGCAAAGAAACTGATCCCAAGCAGGCAATGGACAACCTGCTGGCAGAGTGCAGAACAGCCCTGGAGAGCGGCTGCATGGGGTTCATGCTCCATCACCAGCGCATGAACAATAACGCGTTTCTTTTCATGGAATATCTATTCAAGGCCATCCACTCCGATCCCCGGCTTGTCCCCTGTACTTTTCGGGAACTCCTGCAAAACAAAAAATAACCAGCTCTCTTTTTGTTCTATACAACCAGATCCGGAAGCTGAAATTGGACTGTTTCATCCTCGCCGTCCATTTCATGCACAACGGATGCGCTGTGCTGCTGCAGCCAGTTGGTCAACTCTGTAACAAGATATTCAGGAGCAGAGGCTCCGGCTGTCACCCCGACCCGCTCCACGCCCTGCAGCCAGGCCGGATCAATCTCTTCGGCATGATCGATAAGATAGGCAGGGATTCCCCTGGTACGGGCGACTTCACGCAGCCGGTTGGAATTGGAACTGTTCTTTGAACCCACCACCAGCAGCAAATCCACCTGCCCTGCCAGTTCCCGAACGGCTCCCTGCCGGTTAGTGGTGGCAAAACAGATATCAGTTCGTTCCGGCTCGGAAATCTCTGGAAACCGTTTTCGAATAGCTGCAAGCATCTCCGCTGTATCGTCAACACTGAGCGTGGTCTGGGTCACATAACCCACCCGGGCCGGATCCGTAACTTCAAGTTGTGCGACCTCATCAGGCGAAGATACCACATGGACCGCACCTGCGGCATGACCACAGGTGCCCTCAACTTCGGGATGCCCCTTATGACCGATGACCAGCACATCATACTTGATTTTGTTCAAACGGGTGACACGCCGGTGCACCTTTGCCACCAGCGGACAGGTTGCATCAATGGTGCGCAGTCCCAACTGCTGCGCCCGCTCCATCACGGCCCGTGAAACCCCGTGCGCACTGAAGATGGTCACTGAACCGGCCGGAATATCCTCCAACTGCTCCACAAAAACCGCTCCTTTTACAGCCAGTTCACCGATTACATGACTATTATGAACAATTTCATGCAGGACATACACCGGCGGTCCATACAGTTCCAGCGCCCTGTTGACAATGGTGATTGCCCGATTCACCCCGGCACAGAAACCGCGGGGGCGTGCTAAAATAACTTCCATGTTCGATTACTCCATTATTATCTTTTGTAGGTATTTTTACTTAATTTTGCACTTCAATGCCAATAATTTACACCATTTTTAATTCAATGGAGGCATTAACCCGCATATTTCACAAGTCGAGGCGGCTGCAGATGCGCTGAGCGCAGGAGTAGGCAGGTAAGCGCAGACTCCGATAGTTGCCTATGCCTGCTCCTGCAGCGACAAAGCAGGTGCGGTCGCATC
>JAYEKB010000079.1:0-17634 GCA_034660835.1 Thermodesulfobacteriota bacterium | reverse complement strand
GCCTGCCTGCTTGACCTGCTCTTTGGTGACCCCCGCTGGTTTCCCCACCCGGTGCGGTTAATTGGCTGGTTTGCAACACAAATGGAGATTTTCACCAGGAGCCTGTCCTTGACTGAGCAAAACGCAGGCAGGCTTACAGTCTTGCTGATCCTGCTGGTCACAGGGACTATCTGTGCTGCAATTCTATTTATCCTTTCCAGGTTTCCACTGCCGGTTTTTTTGATTGGGGCAGCTTTTATTCTCTATACCACGATTGCAGCCCGGGATTTAATTCGTCACGCGAGAAGGGTTTATGACGCCCTTGAAACTGATCTGGGGAAGGCACGTCGCAAGGTCGGCATGATCGTGGGGCGGGATACGGACCAGCTTGACGAGCAGGGTATTATTCGGGCCTGTGTGGAGAGCGTTGCTGAAAACATGTCGGACGGTATTGTCGCGCCTCTGTTTTGGGCAACAGTCGGCGCTGTTTTTGCTCTTCCGGCAGGAGGAGTGTGGCCTGTGGTCTGCGGGGTTACGGCGGCCATGCTCTATAAGGGCATCAATACGATGGATTCCATGTTTGGTTATAAGAATGAACAGTACCGGCAGTTCGGATCCTGTCCGGCCCGGCTGGATGATGTGGTTAACTTCTTTCCTGCCCGTATATCTGGACTGGCACTGGTACTTGCAGCACCCCTTTGTGGCTGCAGCATGAAAAACAGCTGGTCAATTTTGCGTAGAGACCGGGCAAAACATACCAGTCCCAATGCGGGCTGGCCGGAGGCTGCCGTAGCCGGCGCCCTTGGTCTTGCGCTTGGAGGTGATTCCCGGTATTTCGGCGACCTCACCAGCAAACCTGTACTTGGTGACTTGCTCTATCCTTCTGTAGTAAATCATATCCTGCAGGCAAATAGACTGATATTGGCTGCCTCCTTATTGTGTTTGTTTTTTTTCACAGCCGCTTATTTTTTCCTGTGGTTTTTTTTGTAAAAATATCCAATCAGCCTGTCTGTGAAAGAGAGTTACTATTGGAAAAAGACACCTCCCTGGTTGACATGACCTCATACCGGTGTTAAAATTAAGTGATAAATGTAGAGAAAGATAGGAGTGTTTGGATGAACATAAAAAATATAATCTGTACGTTTGCTGCTCTTCAATTGTGTTACCTGCTGATCATGCCGTTTCAGGCAGCAGGGGAGCAGACCCAGTATGAGAATAATGAACAGCAAGTTACAGTGATCAGTGTAGATAAACTATCCCCCGAGGAAAAGGAATGGTTTGCTAAATTCCAGGAAGGATCCCTTTTTGTCCAGGGCTGGAAAGGAATAACAGCTGATATTCTGGCGAAAACTCCGGAAGATTTACAGGAAGAGCAACGGTTGGCCCTTAAAGCTTTAGGGACTAAGATCGGTTGTGAGTGGAGCAAGGATAACGATATCAGAAGAATCGACACCGATATGCTCAAGCAATGGGGCAAACAGTTGAAACAGACAGCCGGGCAGAACCCTGGACAACTTACTGAAATTATATCTGAAATAAACCAGGTAGTTGCTGTGCTGCTTAATTAAGTTCCCTTTCCTTTCCTGTTATTAATCTATAAGCCCGTTTGAACGTCACCCTTCAAACGGGCTTTTTTTATTGGTGGTCATCTGATTGTTCAGTTGTCGATAGTATCGAACAGTCCAACCTCCCCTGGTGCAGGATAATTTCTATTTTTTCACCACTGCACACCTGCTCAACCGTTGTAATTATTGTTTTTCGACCGGTTTTTTTCCTGGCAATTGCATAACCGCGGGCAAGAGTGGATAGCGGGCTAACAGCGTCTAACAAGCCTGCTGCGCGGGCAAGTGCCTGTTCATTTTCTCTGAGTACTCTCTTGCCTGCCTGTTGGAGTCGTCGTTCCAGTCCCAGGATGTTGTGTTGGTGCAGAAGCAGGACCTGCAGCGGATTGTTCTGCTGCAAACGGCTGTCCAGTTCGTTCAATCGTACCTGCCGGGTAGTAAGGAGATCCTGCATTGCATGTTCCATGTTACCGGCGAGATGGTCCAGGCGTAGCATAAGGCTGTCTAAGGGCTGAGTGGCTCCCCCCAGTTGTTGTCTGTACAAGGCCAACTGGTCCTGGTAGCGGTCCAGCCTGGACTGCATGGTATGGCGCAGTCTGCGGGCCAGTTCAGCGATCCGGTTACCAAGGATGGAACTGTCGGGCAGAAGCATTTCAGCAGCACCACTTGGTGTCGGAGCCCGGAGATCTGCCGCAAAATCAGCAATGGTAAAATCAATTTCATGGCCTACTGCGCTGACAACAGGTATTGTAGAGCCATGGATAGTTCTGGCTAACTGTTCATTATTAAAGGCCCACAGATCTTCAATGGAGCCGCCACCGCGACAGAGCACGATAATATCGGTGTCCATCTGGCTGTTAATGTCAACAATTGCTTCCTTGATCTCGTCTGGTGCAGTATCTCCCTGTACAGCCACCGGATAGACGCTGATTCGTACCTGCGGATATCTTCTCCGGGCAATGTGAATAAAGTCATGCACCGCCGCCCCGGTCGGCGAGGTTATCAGAGTGATGTGGCGGGGCAGAGGAGGGAGTTTTTTTTTGTCAGTTTGATCAAAAAGTCCTTCTGCTGCCAGTTTTGTCTTCAGCTCCTCAAAGGCCAGCTGAAGGGCACCTGCCCCGTGAAAGTCCAGTGCATCAGCAATGAGCTGGTAATCTCCCCGAGGTTCATAGACGGATATTCTTCCCCGGCAGACCACCATCTGGCCGTCGCGAGGTTGTTTTTCCAGGTAGCGCTGCTGCATTTTAAACAGGACCGTCTTGATCTGGGCCCGGTCATCTTTGAGGGTGAAATAAAGGTGTCCGGAAGCCGGTTGCCTGAGATTGGATATCTCCCCGACAACACTGATAAAAGGAAAACGTCCTTCCAGCATGCCTTTGATGGTGGAAGTAAGTTCTGATACGCTGAAGATTTTCTGGTTATTCATGTCGTAAAGAGTAAAGGTTGTTCATGTTGTATGCTGCTGAAGTCTTACGAAATCGTGAACACCTGGCCTGTGAGAAAAGGTTAATGCTTTTTTTAAGTTTCATGGGTATAATTAATGGTTCATTGGAACAAGTGCAAGGTGAAGTTAAAGGTCTACTTGACCTGTTCACTGGAGCCGAGATAACTATAACAAATCAGTAAATAAAAACGTAAGAGAAATACATGGCTAACCAACAGAGTGCCTTTGATCTGAAGCATATAGAAGAAACTGCCGCAGTTGAGACCTCCGGTATTCTTGACCAGTTAAATCTGCCGCAGCCCCTGATTGATTTCCTGCGCAAAAACCAGCGGACTATCTGGTTGGTGGTTGGCATTGTTGCAGCAGTTGTCACTGTTGTCTCCCTGTACGGCTCATATCGCAGTTATACCTTGAAAAACGCTGCCAAGGCCTATGACCAGTCCCTGATGCAGGAGGGAGATCAGAAAAAGGTTGCCCTGGAGAAGGTGGCTGATAAGTATGGTTCAACGCCATCTGCGATCTGGAGCCGGGTAGAGCTTGCCCACATGGATCAGGCGGCAGGCGATCTCGCAGGGGCTATTGAAAAATTTACAGCTATCAGCAGTGATCTCAAGGAGACAAGTCTGCTTAAACCACTGATTCTGGTTAATCTTGGTGGTCTGTATGAGCAGGATAAGCAGCTGGAAAAGGCACTTTCCGTGTACCAGGGTTTGAAAACTCTCAAGGGGTTTGAGAGTGCAGCTGTGAATAGTCTTGGTAGAGTTTATGAGACGCAGGGCAACAACGAAAAGGCGGCTCAGATGTTTCAGCAGTACCTGACCATGACGACCCGTGAAGGGGCTACTCCGCAACAGGATGGCCCTGTTCGGGCCATGGTTCGTGCAAGCTTGAATCGTCTGCAACCTAACCCGGATAAACCGGAAAGCACGAAATAAGAAACACGAAATTCGAATTTATTTTCTGCCACATAATACGCGAATAAATACTAAAGCGGGTAATGCCCACAACCCAAAAGATATTTTTTTATTCTCTGTGTTCTCTGTGGTTTAATTTTTTCTCGGAGTCTACGCTTACCTACCTGTTTTATATGGAAGAAAACCAGGAATAAGGCACTAACCCGGTAAACCGGAAATACGAAATAAGAAGCACGAAATTCGAAACAATATCGAATGACATAATTTATAATGACCAAAACAACCCCAAAAATACTGTTCCAGGGTTGAGATCGTTTCTGTCATTTGAACATTTGATTTTAGAATTTGTTTCGTATTTATTTCTTGTTTTTTATGACAGAAGTTGAAGAGTAAGACACTAAGATACTATATGAAGATTATCCGGGATCCTGCCGAAATGACGGCATGGTCCAGAGAACAGTTCAGGGCCGGCAAAACAATTGGTCTGGTTCCCACCATGGGCTATTTTCATGAAGGGCATCTTAGCCTGATGCGTTTGGCAGGGCGTCGTACAGACTTGGTTGTTGTCAGCCTTTTTGTCAATCCCACTCAGTTTGGGCCCAGTGAGGACCTGTCCGCTTATCCGCGTGATTTTGATCGTGACAGGGAATCTGCTGCCGGGGTTGGTGTTGATGTTTTGTTTGTCCCGGATGTTGCAGCCATGTATTCTGCCGGTGAAAAGACAACCGTTATTGTCAGGGATTTGACCAATCATCTCTGCGGAGCTGATCGGCCCGGTCATTTTGCCGGAGTTGCCACGGTGGTAACGAAACTGTTTAACATTGTCCGGCCGGATCTGGCTGTATTTGGTCAAAAAGATTTTCAGCAGCTTGCTGTGATCCGCAGGATGTGCACGGATCTGAACATGGGAGTTAAAATCATCGGCCATCCCATTGTTCGGGAAGCAGACGGCCTGGCCATGAGTTCCCGTAATGCCTATCTGGATGACTCCCTGCGGGAGTCTGCACTCAACCTGTCCAGGGGAATTGAGCTTGCCCGCAGGCTGGCAGCTGCCGGTGAGCGCAGCGTAAAGCAGCTTACGATTGCCATCCGGGCCTTGATTGATTCCAGTCCGGAAACAGCGATTGACTATATCAGCTTTGTTAATGACCGGAGCCTGCATGACGTGAGCGAGGTTGACGAGGAAACAGTGCTGGCACTGGCAGTAAAAATAGGCGGCAAAGTACGGTTGATTGATAACAGCTATGTTTTGGATGGCTCCTGACAACATTTTTTAGCAGGAAATAAAAAAAATGCATCGAATAATGCTTAAGTCAAAGATTCACCGGGTAACCATTACCGAGGCGGATCTCAATTATGATGGTAGCCTGACTATTGACAAGGATCTAATGGATGCTGCCGGTCTCATTCCCTTTGAGCATGTCAGGGTCTATAATATCAACAACGGCGAACGTTTTGATACCTATGCCATTGAAGGTGCCGCCGGTTCCGGAGTTATCGGCTTGAATGGGGCAGCAGCTCGCAAAGGGCATATCGGCGACCTGATCATTATTGCCAGTTACGCGCACTATGAAGACAGCGAGCTTGAAAATTTTGCACCGGCCATTTTGCTCTGTGATGAGAATAATAAAGTAAGAGAAAAACTCAAAATATGAGGTAAGAATTTACCAGCACCCCATTCGGAGTCTACGCTTACCTGCACGTGATCAAGCCCTGCAGGTAAGCGAGGAACGAGACTCCGATATACAAAGTGGGTATAATTGAAGGGTTTGCTTACGCACTGCTGAGGCACTGGTAAACTCTTACAAGTCAGTGGGTTAACCAAATGTTTGCCCTTGGTAAACTGTTACGATATGAGGTAGATCATGCCTGGTTTTGAAGTATTTGGTGAAGAAGAAAAACAGCAGGTTTTGGAAGTTTTTGATACCGGCGTCCTGTTCCGTTATGAATTCGGCGATCAGCGCAAAGGTGTATACAAGGTGCGCGAGTTTGAGCAGGCCTTTGCCAAGTATACCGGAGCTGCCCATGCCCAGGCCGTGACCTCGGGTACGGCGGCCCTCAAGGTTGCTCTTGCCGCTCTGGGTGTAGGTATCGGCGATGAAGTAATTACCCAGGGTTTTACCTTTGTTGCCACCTGGGAAGCAATTCTCGATATCGGAGCTCTACCCGTCTTCACCGAGGTGGACCAGACCTTGAACATGGATCCCGCAGATCTGGGAAAAAGAATCACGGACAAGACAAAGGCAATAATTCCGGTCCACATGCTGGGTGCTCCTGCCAGAATTAAAGAGATCAAGGCTATTGCCGACAAACACTCCATCCCGGTTCTTGAAGACACGGCCCAGGCTGCAGGTGCCAGGTTAAACGGCCAACATCTCGGTACCTTTGGTCAATGTGGTACATTTTCCTTTGATTCGGTCAAGACCATGACCACCGGCGAGGGTGGAATGGTGATCACAAATGATGAGGAGTTGTGGCGCAATAGTTCGGAATATCATGATCATGGTCATGATCATGCTGTGAATACCGGTGGCCGCGGGGGAGAAGGACGGAGCTTTGTCGGCTTCAATTACCGGATGATGGAGCTCCAGGGCGCCATGGGACTTGCTCAGCTTGCCAAGTTGGACGCTATGGTTGCCTCCCAGCAGAAGAATAAGGCGGTGTTTAAAGATGCTGCAGCACGAATTGCCGGAGTGAGTTTCCGGGAGATCCAGGACGAAGCGGGTGATTCGGCCACCTTTTTTGCATTCATGCTGCCCGATAAAGACCAGGCTGCCAGGGTTAACCAGGTGTTGAGGGATAACGGTGCCGGGGCTATTAACTTTGCTGAAAACAGCTGGCATTTTTATCCTCAGTGGGAGCATCTGATTGGCGGCAAAACCTTGTGTCGAAATAGTTGGCCTTTTGCCGCCCACGGCAAGCGCAGGTTTATCTACGATCCTGAAGCGCTACCCGCATCCAGTGAGCTGTTGAGCCGTACGCTGGTTTACCAGGTTCCGGTGAACTTAAACGACAACCAGCGCGACACCACCCTTGCTGCTCTGCAAAAAGCTGCCCGGCTGTAACGTAAGCCGTCACAGGCACCCCATCTTCACGCCGTCGCTCCCGCCCGCATAGAGGGGTGACACCGCTTCGCTGTTATAGCGACCGGAAGCAATTGCGCAGATAAGCGAAGACTTCGAATCTGGGGCACCTGTGCCAGCTTACAACGTTGAGATAGGTGAAACCGTATAGTTACAGCACCTGTTGTGATTGATTACGATGTAACAGTCACTTTTTTTTTAGGCATCCTCAAGTCTATTCCTCACTAAATCCCCAGTACGGATAATCCAGCCGGTATGAGCCAATAAGTCCCGGGCCATGTTCCCGGCTGGCCACCAGCCAAAGGTCATTATGCCGTTCATCGGCTGGATTGCTGCCAAATGGATCCCACTGCGGCAGCAGGACCATGGCATTGTCGGCCGAGTATTCAATATCTCCGGATCCCTTGAAAGCACCCAGCTGCGGTTGGCTGTCATATTGACCGTCATCACCCCTGGTCAACTCCGAGATGACCAGAAAAGAGACATTGAGTTCATCGCGAATGGCTTCAAGCTGGCGCAGCCAGGCATCAATACCGGTTCTCCGTTCGGAAAAATCCTTGAACGGCAGTTTGTGCAGGCTGTCTATTACCACAAGTGTATAGTCTGAGTTGGTTTCATGGCGCAGGAAATCGATATGGCTGCGCATCAGCTTCGGATTCAGCTTTCGGTCCGTAACTACCCGGAACCAAGGCAGCATATTTTTTAATTCCGTACGGGCGGCCTGGAGTCTGTTATTCTCGTCGTCAGTTAACCGGCCGGTTTTAATCTGCTGGCTTGTCAGCCTGCTCAAGCGGCAAAGGGTACGCTGGTAGATTTTCTGGCGACCGTTTTCAAAGTCATAATAAATCACCGGCACCTTGCGACGGGCCATTTCAGTGGCTGTCTGGATAAAAAAACAGGATTTTCCCGCCTTGGGCAGGCCGCCCATGATGTTAATCCCGTGAATACCGCCCAGAGCTTTATCCAGCCTTGAAAACCCGGAAGTCATGGTCTGGTAGCTCTCGCCGGCTTCCAGGTTGAACTGCTCCTGGAAATGGAGAAATTCTCGTTCAGGGGAGCTGAATGGGGAAAAAGATTTGGCCTCACGGATCAGGGTGAATACTTCCTTTTGAAACTCTTTGCCCTTTTCGCTGGCGAGCTGTGTCAGGCTGTAATGCCTGGCTGCGGAATCGGGCCAGCGAATGAGCCTGATTTTATAACCGATTCTGGTGGCAAGCTCCCGGGCAGCTGTCTCTGATTCCGGGTTATGGTTAACGCAGATAAAAACGGTTTTAATCCATGCCAGCCGCTCACTGCTCAGATGAATAAACTCGGCAGCTGAGGGCATAGCAATGGCCGGCAGGCCGAGTTGTTTGAGAGTAAGCAGGTTATCCTCTCCTTCAACAATAATTAAGCTGCCGTTCTCACAACGTATTAACTCTTCGACATTGAGGATCCTGAACTGCTCGCTGAAAAAAGATTCATCACCATACCAGAACGTGTCATCAGCCCTGTCGGGATGGACGCAGTGGGCAGAGTAACAGTTGCCATCCTCCTGGATATAGGGATAGACGAGGTAACGCCCGTTATAGCCCACCTGCATCTCTTTGAGAACGTCACCTGTGATACCCATTGCTGAAAAATGGCTGATCATTTCATCGGTCAGCTTGCCCATGAAGTCCAGGATTTCATGGTTAAGATTTTTAACAGGATAGTCGATCTGTGAGACGGTATAGTCACGATCCGGGTCAAACCATGGTGCCAAACGCAGGTCTATATGGAGCAGTCTGGCAAAGTGAAGTGGAAATCCTCCGGGAGAGCAGCGGTTCAGACAGCGAAAATAGCCGTGGAAATAGCTTTCCCGGTTAAGGAAAACAACCAGAGTTCCCTTTTCAGTTTTGCCGTGTTGTTCACAGAATGGGCATTGTGCAGTAAGAATGTTGTTTTTCAGCTCTGCTTCTGGTAATTGTTCTTTATAGAAATCAGAAACCGGATCGCTGTGGTCCATGGTTGCTCCCAGGTGAGGTGATTTGCTGTTACTTCAATATCTATTCAAGCAGAAAGTAGCATTCAGTTCAATGAAATAGAGGGGAACTGTCCAGCAGTACCCCATATCTTCGTGATCAGATAGAGTTTTCTTAGGAGGAAGTCCATGGCCGGTGCAAGTGATTATGAAAAAATGGATCTGTTTTACTTAGGGAGAGAACTGGATCCGGAAACCGGTGAGACCAACCGGCAGCCCCTGTTATATAAAAACAAACATCTCACCACCCATGCGGCCATTATCGGTATGACCGGCAGCGGCAAAACAGGGCTGGGCATTGACCTGATAGAAGAGGCGGCACTTGATAAGCTGCCTTCTATTATCATTGATCCCAAGGGAGACATGACCAACCTGCTGCTTTCCTTTCCCGATCTTGCTGCAGATGATTTTGAACCCTGGGTTGACGAAGGGCAGGCCGCTCAGAAAGGAATCAGTCGAAAAAAGCTGGCTGTTGATACCGCTGCTGCCTGGGAAAAGGGTCTTGCCTCCTGGGACCAGGATAAAGAACGTATTGGACGTATGCGTGCGAGTGCGGATTTTGTCGTCTATACTCCGGGCAGCAGTTCCGGGCGGCCGGTTTCCGTGCTGGACAGTATGGAGGCCCCGGACCCGGAGGTGCTGAAAGACAATGATACCGCTGCCGCTCTGGTAAACTCCACTGTCAGTTCCATTCTGGCCCTGGTAGGAGTGAAAGCAGATCCTCTGAAAAGCAGGGAACATATCCTTCTTTCCTCCATTGTCCTCTATTACTGGCGAAAACAGCAGGATCTGTCCCTGGAAATGTTGATTGCTGCTGTGGTGAATCCTCCCTTTACTAAAATCGGCAGTTTGACCACCGATGTGTTCTACCCACAGCCCAAACGGATGGATCTTGCCCTGCAGCTCAACAATATCCTGGCCAGCCCGGCATTCAGCGGTTGGACACAAGGGGAACCGCTGCGCATTGAAAATTTCCTGTATTCTGACTCCGGCAAACCACAGGTATCTATTTTTTCCATTGCTCATTTAAGTGATGATGAACGTATGTTCTTTGTTGCAATGCTGCTGGGCCGCTTTATTTCCTGGATGCGGCGCCAGGAGGGCAGCAGCGGATTGCGCTGCCTGCTGTATATGGACGAGATTTTTGGTTATTTTCCACCGAGTGCCAATCCACCTTCTAAAAAACCCATGTTGCTCCTGCTGAAGCAGGCCAGGGCGTACGGGGTTGGTGTGGTGCTTTCCACTCAGAACCCGGTTGATCTTGATTACAAGGGATTATCTAATATCGGAACCTGGTTTGTTGGCCGGTTGCAGACCAGGCAGGACCAGGATCGGGTCATGGCCGGGATTGCCGGCAGTTCAGATGATTTCAGCGAACAGCAGATTCGGGAAATGCTCTCGGATATGCGGGGGCGTACCTTTCTTTTGTACTCTGCTCATCAGGATGAGCCGGTTCTGTTTGAGACCCGTTGGGCTATGTCCTATTTAAGGGGACCTGTTTCCTTAAGTGAAATCGGCAAAATGATCACAAAAGGTATTGATCACGATTCCGGCGATCAATCAACTGTTGCTCAGTCGGTCCAAGCAGCAATAACGGAAGGGTACAGCAGCACCCCACCCATGCTGTCCGCCGGCGTTGAGCAGTGTTTTCTTCCTGCACCGATACCCGTAGAAGAACTTAACTATGCACCCTGGCTGGTCGGCACGTCAACGGTGCGTTTTTTCAAACAGAGCCAGTCCATTGATGAGACCCGGGAAATCTGCCTGCGTTTGCCCGTAAATGATGATATTGACAAACCTGACTGGCAGCAGGCGGAAGAGTATTCGTTGGAACTGGATGACTGTGAAGACAGGGCCCCGGAGGGGAGCCGTTTTGCATCGCTTCCTGCAGCTTTCAGCAGCCTCAAAAATTTACGCGGCCTGGAAAAGGTCTTTGATAATTTTCTGTACCACTCCATGCGACTGCCGTTGATGAAGGTGACTTCCCTGAAATTGACCTCAAAGCCGGGGGAGACAGAGGCCCAGTTCAATAAACGGATCGCTGACCTGCTCCGTGGGAAAAAAGAAATCGAGGCAGACAAGGTCACAGAGCGGTACGGGAAAAAACAGCGCCTGCTGGAAACGCGGCTTGAAAAGGCGTACGCCAGGCTTGACAAGGAAAAGGGAGATGTCACGGCTAAAGGAATTGATACTGCTCTGTCAGTCGGGGTAGCAGTCTTCGGTGCCCTGTTTGGCCGCAAGACTCTATCTGTTTCTAC
Organism: Thermodesulfobacteriota bacterium; assembly: GCA_034660835.1. Lineage (GTDB taxonomy): Bacteria > Desulfobacterota > Desulfobulbia > Desulfobulbales > Desulfobulbaceae > Desulfobulbus_C. The sequence continues at coordinate 6,392 of JAYEKB010000079.1, read as the reverse complement.
CGCAACCCGGACTGCCCGCAGTATGCGCGGTGCAGGTCGGGTGCTTAAGGAACAGGGTGATGTGCAGAGGGCCGGGGATGCTGTAACCCTGATTCAGGACGATATCGATGCCCTGGCGCGAGAGCTGCAGGGAAAGCTCAGTGGACTGGCAGACCGTTTTGATCCGGTACATTATGATATGGAAACGATCAATATAACCCCAAGGCACAGTGATATCTACAACCTGCAACTCCGCCTTGTATGGGAACCTGTCCTGGATTTAGCTGAGGTTGGTAATATCCGATGATGGCTCACAATTTTTTGAGTGGTAATCAGATACATTTTTGAGGTACGCAATACCGCACCTGTTAATATTTCTGTGCAAATTCTACCCCAGAATCGACATCAGGGTTTCCTGGTCAAGTTCCTTGTCAAAGATAAAATGGACCTGGAAATCGTTGTGATCGGAGGTAAATGGGTGCACGGCCAGCACCTGTCCACGGACATGCAGTTGAGGTTTATTGCCGCCGACCGGGATAGTAATCTGCATTTTTTTGTCCAGCAGCAGGCGACCCTTTTCCTCCCCGACAACGCGGATTCGTAAGGCAAGGCCTCCTTTAGACATATCAAACAGTTTCCCCTCGAATTCACCGCCGATTGGCTTCCCGGTTGTGTCGATCATGTTGATTCGTATCTTGCGGGAGAGCTGATAGCGTTCAAACTTCCTGCGGCTTAGCCCTTTTTTCCCCAGCAGGTTATGGACATCATTGGAGCGGTCATAGTAAGTTCTAAGTTTATCTTCCAGTCCGGGAAATTCCTCATGCCAGTGGCTGAAACTAGAGCGTTTTAGAACGGATATTCGACTGGGAGTCAAGGCTTTCAAACTGACGGTCCAGACTGAAGCGTCAAAAAAATTTTCTCCTGCTATCTCCCCACTGGTAAGACTTTTTATAAAAATTTCATGCTGATCCTGTTTAAAAAAAACCTTTATGCTGCCATGGTTGATAAAAAAAAGTTCGTCATTTTTAGTGCCTTGCCTGATAAGAAGTTCTCCAGCCTGGACGGATCGATTTTCCAGTTCATGATAAATGGCGCTGAATTCTGCTGAAGAGAGCTCCTCACGCAACTCCGACCAGGTATCAAGGTATCCCCGTCCGACAAAGCCATTTTTTGCCTGTTCAATGATCTCGGCGGATCGGATAATCGCATTGAGTGCCATTGGAGCAATCTCATACAATCGTTCCCGGAGTCGTTCTGCATTCTTGAAATCTTTTTTTGCCGCGCACTCGCCAATAAGTTGAAAGAGTTTTTGGAGAGCTTTTTGTCTGTTTCCAGCCTTGGCAATTCGAATAATTGCAGCCTCCCTGGCAGAAACATGGTCAGCTGCCATGGATACACCCATGACTTTTTTTACCCTGGTCTGATGAATGTTTTTATTGTTGCCACTCCGGATCAGTTGAATAGCTTTTTCAGCAGCCTGCAGAGTGGAGTTTTTTTTCAGATTTTCTTCAGTCGTGCCGGGAATTGTGTTGTTGGCAATGATCTTTTTCAAGATTGGTAGCCCCTTGACAGAGCCAATGTTTCCCAGGGCCTTACAGGTTTCAATCTGCAGTTCATCTCCAAGCTTGCTTTGGTGCATGGATGCATCTTCCAGGATATCTGCCAGTGGAACAACCAGGCTGTCATCGTGAATATCACCAAGCAGAGAAACTACGTGTCCCTTGAGTTGCGGGGGAACAGAGTTTAATGCCTTCAGGAGAAAAGTCTTCCTGGAACTGCCGCCGATTTTACCGGCAGCCGTTAACACCTCTTTTTTTACCCGCACATCGTCATGCTCAAGGAACCGGGCGACGTCTTCAAAGCAATCAAGATTACCTGTCTCGCCCAACAGGCTGATGATATTTCTGGTTACGTACCAGGGGCTGGTTTGCTGCAACATCCGGTGCAGGATTTCTTCTGCCGGTTCCCCAAGTTCTTTAATCAGTTTGAGCAGTTGGTCACGTTCAATTTTGTTTTTTCCCTGGATTAGAGAGTCTATGAGGTAATCAGCAGACTGTCTACCAAAGGCAACCAGGAGGCGTCCGGCTTCTTCTTGTTTTTTTGTGCCATAAAGGTATTCTTCAAGAAGTTTATCCAAAACAGGTCGCAATGCCAGCTCTTTAACAGCTGATTTAGCGAGGTTGCGAAATTCCTTTGTTGCCGAAGCCAGCGTTACCGGACCGTTGATCATTATCAAAACAATTCGGGGTGCACTATATTGCTCTTGGCGGATGTGGTGGGCAGCAAGTTTTGTAACTGCAGCGATACACTCTCGGGCTACTTGATTGTTCTCGCTGGCAATATGAAGAGCTTGTTGTGTTGCGGCCAACAATCTGTCCATACGCGACCATTCTTCGTGTATAACCAAAATGTTAAGTGTACCGGCCAGTGAGATGGCAGCATTATGACACAGCTCACCTTCAACTTCCTGGAGAACGCTAACAATCTGGCCGAGAAGGATATCAACATCCCCGTAGTTTTGTTCAACAAGCAGGTTGTCAATTGTCTCTGGAAGGGCCCGGGCAAGCTCAATCTGTTTTAGTTGGCCATTATCTCCTGAAAGAAGACTGTCAATACCTTTAGTGATCTGTTCAGGGGACATGAAACGGTCTGTGGTGGTCATTTAGCGGTTGCAATCCAGTGTTGGTTGATTTGTTACGGGTAGTTGAGCGCCTTTGTCAACCTGTTATAGTATCAGAAAGATGGCCCCACGCAAGCAGGTTTTGTAAGTTGTAGCCGGAAGGGAGAGGTTTGGCCGTATTTTCGATGCTATTTGTCTATGCGCAGAAGATGTGCTGTCAATGTTATGTCCGGCGATCAGCGAGAACCTTTCTGGAAAAGAACAGTCTTAACTGTTCTGAATACTACAAGCATATCAATAAAAATGGATTGATTTTTGATGTAATAGAGGTCGTATTCAAGTTTACGCAGGGCATCTTCTTCCGACGCTCCGTATGGATAGCAGATCTGGGCCCAGCCGCTGATTCCAGGTTTGACGGAGTGGCGCAGGGAATAATAGGGGATGATCTTGTTCAGTTTTTCTACAAAAACAGGCCGCTCCGGCCTGGGGCCGACAAAACTCATTTCACCTTTGAGTACATTCCACATCTGAGGAATCTCGTCAATCCGGATCTTGCGGATAAGAGCACCGATCCTGGTAACCCGATTATCATCTTTCATTGCCCAGACAGCTCCGTCCTTTTCAGCATCCTGACGCATGGAGCGGAATTTGATTACCTTGAAAGTCTCTCCCCGCTCACCGACACGATCTTGCAGGTAGAATATCGGTCCCGGTGATTCCATCTTAATAAGGAGTGCAGTAAGCAGTGAAAGGGGCAGGGAAAGAATGAGCAGGAAGATAGAGAGAAAAATGTCAAGCACACGCTTGATGAAATAGGAAAGCCTGCTGGTCTGGAATCCATTGGAGAAAATAAGCCAGGCCGGGTTGACGTTTTCTACCAGAATTTTACCGGAAACGGCCTCAAAAAAGCTGATACCATCATCGATGGAAGTCCCCTGCAGTTTACACTCAAGAAGGCTCTCAATGGGCATCGTTCCCCGTCGATCATCAAGCGCCACCACTATCCGATCTGTCTTGGTTTGCGCACAGGCATCAATGAGCGGGGTGTTGAGGGGGAAAAGTTGCGCCTTTCCTGGGTTGTATGAAGGTGCACTATTGCCGATAAAGCCCGAAATTTTGAAACCGGAGTCCTGGTTTTCTTCAATCTCTTCAGTTATCTGAGCAGCAATATTGCCGGTACCGATGATCAGAAGCGGATGGGCAAAGAGTTCTTTTTTCAGGATCATGCAATACAAGGCCCGCCAGGCTGTCAGGGCAAGGAAAATGACAACAGCGCTGCTGAAAAAAATTATAGAGGAGATACTAAGCTGGGGGAAAGAAAAATACAACCCGGCAAGAATAATGCAACCGACACCGAATGCCTGCAGCATACGGGAAGACGTATCCATTAAACTGTGGATCTTTCTCATATCATACAGATCAAAAAAATACAGGGTCAGTTGAAAAACCAGGGTTGTACTGATAGCACAGGCGGCATTATGTACAAAATCGATACAGAAAATATCATACCCGGAGAAAAACAGGTAAATGCCATTAATGACGATAAATATGAGAGCGCCTTCTCCCAGGAAGAAAAAAACTTTTCGTACCGGATAATATTTTTTCAAGGTAGAGAGCATATAATATTTAGCGGCTTGCGCCCTGAAAGGTTTAGCTTATGAAAAAGAGAAAGATGCTATATGAATTATTATCATAATCCAGGAGATGATGTCAATATTTTGCAATTGTATTTACGGATTCGGAATGATAACTCCATATTGCAGGAGCAGGGAGGTGCATGTGTTGACGGGTAAGCCGATGACGTTTGAACATGAACCCTGGATTGTCCGGACCAGAAAACTCCCCTTTCCCTGGATACCGTATGCTCCGGCCTTATCCATGGGTTCTTCAGTTCTTATATAAGCACGCAGGATAGAATCGGAAAAGGCGGAAAAGGTAACATTGGTTGTTCTGGTCAGGTTTTCAAAACAGTTATCCTGCAGGCAGGTAAGAGACAGGCCGGTAATGACCTGGTGGGTTTTTCCCTGCAGGCTGCTGAGGATATCCAGGGCATGGGCTGCATCTGCGGGTTTGCCCAGGATTCGGTCGCTTAAGGTAACCACGGTATCAGAACCAATGACATAGGCCTGTGGATGTTGCTCGGCAATTATTTCTGCCTTGGCCAGGGCCAGACGCAGGGCAAAGGCGATCGGCGTTTCCCCGGTTTTTGGAGTCTCATCAATATCTGCGGGCAGGCAGCTAAAAGTAAGGCCGAGGTCTGTTAAAAATTGTTGACGCCGGGGCGAGGACGATGCCAGGATGAGTGGTTTGCACGTCTTGAACATGATCACCTCTTTGTACTGTGAAACGTTGACTGTCAGGCCTTAGCCCGCATATTTCATGAACACTTTGTTTCATGCAGCATAACATATGGAATTTTTAGTGATAATTTCAAGATTGTCCCTTTTTGAAAAATTGCAAAGTGTTCACCAAAGGCAAGCCGATGCAGCCGCACCTGCTTTGTCGCTACCTGAGCAAGCATAGGTAACTATCGGAGTCTTCGCTTACCTGCTTGCTCAGTTGCTCAGCGCATTTGCAGCCACCTCGACTTGTGAAATATACGGGTTAGTAATGAACCTGTTCAAGGAACAGCCCACGAGCCGGAGCTGTAGGGCCTGCCAGGTTACGGTCTTTCCCGGCGAGAATAGTTGTGAATTCTCTCCTGTCTATACGGCCGGAACCGACCAGGAAGAGGGTGCCGGCCAGATTACGGACCATATGACGCAGGAATCCGTCGCCGGTAAAATACAAAGAAAAATGTTCCGGCCGGGCGGGATCGGCAACACATTCGGCCTTGAGCAGGGTTCGTACCGCTCCCCGGCCACCAGTTCTGGTCAGGTCCCGGGAGCCGCTGGCTTCAAAGCTTGAGAAATCGTGACTGCCGACCAACCCTTTCAGACAAGCGGTGACCTTGTTTAACTTAAAAGAACAGGGAACATGGGTGCGGTATAAGCGCTCAGCCGGAGGCTGGATGGAACCGGTGAAGAAATCGTAGCGATAGGTTTTGCCGGTGGAGTTATAGCGTGCATGAAAGTCAGGGGCAGCTTCACCGGCTTTCAAAATCCGTACATCTGAGGGCAGCATGGAGTTGAGCGCTTTTTGAAAGGATGCCGGTGCCATGGTGGAGCTGGTCTTGAAATTTGCCACCATGCCCAGGGCATGCACTCCGGCATCAGTACGGCCAGCTCCGTTGACCACGGTTTCTTTGCTCGTGATCACGGAGAGTTTGCTCTCGATTATTCCCTGGATGGTGGGACTGTTTTTCTGGCGTTGCCAGCCACCGTAGTTGGTGCCGTCATAGGAGATGAGCAATTGAATGTTTTGTTCGCTCACGGAAAAAACGGGGCACCAAGAAGTGCGCTTGTCTCCTCAAAGCCATTCATCAGGTTCATGTTCTGTACGGCCTGGCCGGATGCACCCTTGGCAATATTGTCAATGGCTGTCAGCACAATGAGCCGCCCGGTTCTGGGATCGGCCTTTATGCCGATATCGCAGCAGTTACTGCCCCGTACATACTGGGTGGCCGGAAAGGTGCCGGGAGGGCAGACCCGGACAAAAGGTTCCTCGCTATAAGTTTGTTCATAGAGTTGCTGGATTTCCTGCTCACTGATTGTAGAGTTCATGGATGCATACATGGTACTCAGGATACCGCGGGAAATGGGCAACAGATGCGGAGTGAAGGATACCGTTACCTTTTCCCCTGCAAGTGCGGACAACTCTTGCTCTATTTCCGGGATGTGTCTGTGCGAACCAC
>JAYEKB010000078.1:0-4760 GCA_034660835.1 Thermodesulfobacteriota bacterium | reverse complement strand
TCAGGTTTAGCCCGCATATTTCATGAACACTTTGCTCATTTTAAGGTAACCTCTGTAAATCATATGATAAAATTGCGCATTATTCCCTACTTTAAATTTGCAAAGTGTTCATGAAATATGCGGGTTAGTTTCCCGCCGTAGGCGGCTGACTTTAAGCTGATTGCTGATACCTGACACCTGATATCTTTTAACGCGGCAGCGTCACCACCGCCTCTGTCCCTCCCTTTTCCAGCTTCCGTATTTCCAAGGCCCCATCATGATCACTGACGATCCGTTTCACAAGGGCCAGTCCTATACCGGCGCCAAAAGTCTTGGTGGTATAAAACGGATCCATTGCCCGCTCAAGCATAGATCCCGCAATGCCCGTCCCGCTGTCCCGCACCATAATACGAACCTGTTCAGTCGCAAATTCCACCGTAATATCCAGTTGACCGCCATCAGGCATGGCCTCCACTGCATTGCGGATCAAATGAACAAAGACCTGTCCCATCAAGCGGGGATCAACCTCCACTGTCGGCTCATTATCCGGCTCGATCAGCTGATACTTAATCCCCTGTTTCTGCATGGCGTTATAATGGAGCATCAACGACTTGTTAATAAGCGGATACAGGGGGAGCTTTTCTTTCTCCGGTACCACCTGCTCCACAAAACTAAAAAGATCTTCCACAGTATTTTCGACCTTGGCCGCTTCGCGGGTCATCATGTTCAAAAATTTCAACCATTCTGGGTCGTCGGTCTTGCGGACAAGCAGCCGGGCCGTACCGCCGATGGAGGTAATCGGATTACGAATGTTATGGGCCAGCTGAGTTGCCATGTGGCCGATTGCCGAGTACCGTTCCGCTTCCACCAGCAGGTCCTTGTTCTTTTCCAGCTCATGGGTCACTGTTTCCAATTCCTGAATCTTATGCTCCATGGCCGTATACAGACGGCACTGCTCTATGGCAAGGCTGGCCTGGCCGGCAAAACTCTCCAGAGCAAGGATAAGCTCTGAGTCTATCCGTTCTCCGGTCACATATTGATCGGCAATAATAACGCCGAGAGACCGGCTCGGCGAATAGAGCGGCACCACAACAAAACAATCTTCCTCGAGCAGGCCGATCAATTCCGGCGGCACCTCACCATCACTCTGCCCGTTCACAACATTAATGGTTTTACGTTCTGTCACTGCCCGAATCAGGGGATGGTCGGAATCATCCGCCTCAACACGCAGTGCCCGGGCAATCCGGTTGACTGCAGAATCTTCCTGAAAACAATGGTCTTTTATGGAGTCGATAATATCATGGAAGCAAAGGTTACTGCTCCGCATCTCCTGCCAGATCCGACCGGCATCTTCCCGGCATCCCGGTCCTATGGCCAGGCGCCCTTCCAGTGTTTGGCCGGACTCATCAAACAGGGCAAGAAAGGCACGGTTGAACTTGAGACCTTCCTCGGCAGTGATACCCACCAGGACCGCCTGCAGGATTTCATCGAGAACTGTTATGGACAGGTAAGCGGTGTTCATCTTCATGGCCAGCTCATGCAGGAGCTGAATACGAAAATTTGCCTGTTCAAGCTGCTTCTGGTAACGACGGTTGTTGATCATCAGCCTTCGTTTTTCCAGCACCTTGCGAAGGGTCTCTAACAAAGGCTCAAACCGGACCGGCTTGGTAAGATAATCATCGGCTCCAAGTCGCAGACATTCAAGAGCGGTCTGCAGGTCGGTTACCGCGGTGAGCATGATGATGGAGGTATCAGCATGGGCAGCTTTAATTTCCGGTATAAGCTCAGTCCCGTCGGCGTCGGGCAGGCCGATGTCCAACAATGCCATGGCCACAGGGGTTTGCTGGAACACCCGGCGCAACTCATCTGCGGAACCTGCGGTTACTGTTGGAAAACCATGCTGCTGGAGAAATTCCTGGAGCAGGAAGACAATGTCCGGATAATCATCAACAATAAGGATGATCTCCTCTCCTTCAAGAAGTTGGTCATCGGGCAACGAAGCCGTTGCGTACGTTACATCGGGATCAGGCATGATCGTGTGCGGTTTACGGTTTACGGTTTACGGTGTATGGTGTAAAAAATTATCTTTATGCTCACACCTTACACCCTATTTGTTGTTTACCCTTGAAATACTCTTGTGTCAAGGCTGTGCTGCTAATTCTCGGATTGCCTGGTTGCAAACTCCATGGCAAACAGAAATGTTGAATAATTCATAGCACATTTATGATTCGTTACAGGTATGGAAAGTGAAATAAACCAGGAATCCCGCTCCTCTGAAGTAAGCGATGATGAATTACTCAAGGTCATGTCCGACTTTCTTGAAATGGGGTATGTGGACAATATTGTTGCCATGTTCAAGCAGGAACCCCGTTATTACCAGTGGGTCGGGCAACTGCTTGAAGATGAACGATTTGCTGTCCGGCTTGGTGTCTCTGTTCTCTTTGAATACCTGGTTGCAGACCACCCGACCGATGTACACCTTGCCGTTCCCTCTTTAAAAAAAGCACTGCAACACCAGACAGCCTGGGTCCGGGGGGAAGCAGCCAGTGTCCTGGCTATTATTGCAACCGATGAAGCCATTGATTTGGTCAAAACAGTGGTAGATGATCCCGCCCCTGAAGTCGCTGCCGTTGCCCGCGACATCCTCTCAGAAGAGAACGAGTAAATGGAGGAGATCTTTGGTTCACAGGGAATCCTTGCCGATCATTTGCAGGAATATGAGCCCCGGCCCGGTCAGCAGGAGATGGCCGAGGCTGTTGCCAGGCTGCTGGAGGAAAAGGACGGACCGGCGTTTAACGGGCACGAACACCACCAGGCCGACTGCCTGGTGGTGGAGGCCGAAACCGGCCTGGGCAAGACCCTGGCCTACCTGGTGCCTGCCGTACTCAGTGGCCGCAAGGTGGTGGTTTCCACCAATACCAGAAATCTGCAGGATCAGATCCTCAAACGCGAGATTCCCTTTATCCACCAGTATATTGATCCCGACCTCAAGGCGATGTGCGTCAAGGGGCGGCAGAATTACCTCTGTTTGTACCGCTGGCATCAGCTCACTGCAGGCGGACAGCATGAGTTGTTTGCAGATAATGAATTTGACGACATCAACTCCTGGCTTGCAGCAACACTCTTTGCCGACCGGGCTGAACTGTCCTGGCTGCACAGCAATTCACCTCTATGGCAGAAAATCTGCTGCCTGTCACACTTCTGCCTGGGCAGTGATTGTCCGGACGGAAGCGGCTGTTTTTTAAACCGTCTGCGCCGCGAGGCTGCAGCCAGCCGCCTGCTGGTGGTCAACCATCATCTGCTGTTCTCAGATATTGCCGTGCGTCGCAGTGGCTTTGGCGAGGTTTTGCCCCGTTATGAATCAATAATCTTTGATGAAGCCCATCATTTGGAAAATGTGGCCACCACCTTTTTCGGATTTTCATTTTCCAGGTACCAGGTGATTGATCTTATTGCGGACATTGAACGCAGTTTGCAAAACAAAGACCATTCAAAAAAACAGCAACATATCCTGTCTGCCGCCCGATCTCTTGGAGGTTTAAACGAGCAGTTTACAGCCCGCTTTCCCCGGGAAAAAGGCCGTTTCCCCCTGGCCGGACTTTTGGAAGAGCGGCCGGAACTTGCCCGTGCCAGGGACACGGTCCTGGCCGCTCTACACAGCCTTGCCGAAAAACTTGACACGGTTACAAGCCAGGACGAGCCCTGGGAGCAATACATGCAGCGCTGTGTTGATCTTGGCGAACGGCTGGAGAGCATCACCGCCGAACCCTTTGACGACAGCAGCGAACAGGAGCAGCGCTATATTCACTGGTTTGAGCGGACCGAGAAAAATCTTACCCTGTCTGCAACACCTGTTGATGTTGCAGAAGACCTGCAGGCCACCCTGTTTGCAAATGTGGAACAGTGCGTGTTTACATCCGCCACCTTAAGTACGGGCGGCAGTTTCAGCTATTTCAATAAACGATTGGGGATCCCGGAAGATACAGAGACTTTTTCCTTTCCCTCTCCTTTTGACTATGCAAACCGCTGTCTGCTGTATATCCCCGACATTCAGTTTCCCGAGCCTAACGGTCCCGGCTACCTGGAAGCATTGCATGAACGGATACTAAAACTGATAACCCTTTCAAAGGGACGGGCACTGGTCCTGTTCACCTCTTTTCAGGCCATGGACAATGCCTGGTACAGCCTGCGTGACGAGCTTGATTTCCCCGTGCTGCGCCAGGGAGAAGCTTCCCGCCATGAACTGTTGAGCCGCTTTGCAAAAGAAACCGACTCAATACTTTTTGCGGTTGCCAGCTTCTGGGAAGGAGTTGACGTGCCCGGAGAATCACTGAGCATGGTCATTATTGACAAATTACCATTTGAAGTCCCCAGCGACCCTGTTATTATGGCCCGCATCAACCGGATCAAGGCAGCCGGCGGCAATCCCTTTTTTGAATTCCAGGTTCCCCGGGCGATCCTTGGCCTGCGCCAGGGCGTGGGCAGACTCATGCGGCGCTCCGGTGACCATGGTGTTATGGCAATACTTGATGTGCGGTTGTATAGTAAATCCTACGGCCGCAGATTTATAAAAAGCCTGCCGCCGGCACCGGTGAGCAGGGATCTGCGGAATGTTGAAGAGTTTTTTTCAGGCTAAGGGCCTGTTAAGAAATAAATGTCACACCTATGCATCTCTGCTTCAGGTCATATTTGTACGATTTTCAATTACAAAATCCTCAACGTAGCCATGCTACGCCTCCGGTTTTGTGCAATCAAATCGTACAAATCTAACCCAAATCAGA
>JAYEKB010000077.1:0-4810 GCA_034660835.1 Thermodesulfobacteriota bacterium | reverse complement strand
TCTTTTTCTTGCTGTCCGGATTTATCCCCGGATGATTGCTGCTGTCCATGTTCCTCTTCTTTGTTGTCCTGCTGTTCGTTGCCTGTATTTCCATTTTTCTGTTCCTGCTGCTCTTCGTTATTCCCCTGGTCGCTGGTGTTTTCATCTGTGTTCTGCTCAGGATTTTGCTGGTCCTTGTTGTCATCAGCCTGTTGCTGCTCTTTCTGCTGATCTTGGTCCTTGTTTTTTTTGTCGTCCTTATTATCTTGACTGTCCTGCTGATTATCCTGCTTCTGTTCGTCTTTTCCTTTTTCCTCTTCCTGTTTCTTTTCCTGTTCCTGCTTTTTAAGCTGCTCAAGATTTTTTTTCACCACATCACGGTTATGAGCAGCCTCTTTATCATCAGGCTGCAGAGAAAGTGAAGCCTGGTAGGATTCCAGGGCCTGCTGCCAAAGCTTGATTGTACGTTCAGTATCTGTTTTTTCCGTACCGGCACCCAGAAAATACTGGGCATTACCCCGATTGAAATAACTTTTAGCCTGCAGGGTAAGGTCCTCTGTTTTCAGGGCGTCGTTGAATTCTGCTGCTGCATGTTCATACCCATTGTTTCTGTATGCAGAATCACCCAGATTAAAATGAAGCACCGGATCATTCGGATTCTTTCGTAAAGCATCTTGATAGAATTGGCCGGCCCGGTCGTACTCACCTGCCTTGAACAACTCTTCACCCTCAGACGCTCGCAGTTGTGAAGACCAGACAGCAGATATCAAGAGCAGGGCCAGGGTAGCGGCCCCCTGTTTTTTGCGCCGGCCTGCGGTTTTAATAAAAGGCAACCGTAAGGCCCAGACACTTTTGCGGCCTGTGATGAGAAAATCCGAGCCCAGCAGCAGTACAGCTGCACCGAGAGGCCAGGGGAAGCGTTCAATAGGTACCTTCCGTTTGCGCTGGTCGTGTTCCTCTTTTGGCACCAGGGTTAGCTTTTGTTGGTAGATGGTGTCAAATCCCTGGCCCATACTGCCCAGGGGGACATACAGGCCATTGGTGATTCCGGCAATTTCGGCAAGGGATTTTTCGTCAAGCCTGGAGGTGACAAAGGTACCGGCCTTGTCCTGAATGAATGTATTGGAACGTTCACCCGGCATGGGAATAAGCTCACCTTCCGGTGTGCCTACGCCAATGGTATAAACGGTCATTTTTTGATTTTTGGCTTCCCGGGCAGCCTTGAGACCATTATCTCCCAGGTCTTCACCATCAGTAACCAGGACAAAAATTTTATGATTCGCCTCGTTGGCAAGTACCTTGCCTGCCTGACCGATGGCAACACCGATGTCTGTTCCTCCTTTGGGGATAGTGTTTACATCCAGTGCGTCCAGGGATGCATTAAAGGCATCATGATCCGTGGTCAGCGGACACATGAGAAACGCAGTGCCGGCAAAGGGCAGCAGGCCGACCCGGTCACCTTCCAGCTTAGTTACAAAATCCTTGATTGCAAGCTTTGCCCGCTCAAGCCGGTCAGGACTGATATCACGCGCCAGCATGGATTTTGACACATCAACCCCGATCAGGATATCAATACCTTTGCGTTTAACCTCCACCCATCGGTTTCCGTACTGGGGACGGGCAAGTCCAATAAACAGACAGGCCAGTCCCAGCACCAGCAGGATGTTTTTCAGACGACGCCGCGAGAGCGACACATTACGGGTCAGGCCTGCCAGCAGGTGAGGGGAGGCAAACTGCTGCAGCTCCCTTTTCCGGCGCATGATATTGAAGCGGATGAAAAGAGCAGCTCCAAGGCAGGAAATTATACCGGCTATGAGCCAGAGTGGTTGGGCAAAGTGTAACATAAGATATCAGATGTCAGGTTTTGGCTTATGGCAAACGTCTTCGAGAGAAAAACAACTCCACCGCAAGCAGTAGCAGGGCAGCCGCCACCAGCCAGGCAAACAGTTCACGGTACCTGGAAAAATGTTTTATTTTTCGGGTAGTCGCCTCCATGGCATTAATCTCTTCATAGATTTTTTCAAGCGAGCGGGTGTCGGTCGCCCTGAAATATTTTGCACCGGTTATCTCGGCAACCTTGCTTAAACTTTCTTCGTCAATGTCAACTTTCACGCGCATGAGCCGTTTACGACCAAACTGGTCCTGAACCGGCATGGGTGCTTCACCCCGGGTTCCGGCGCCGATGGTGTACACCTTGATGCCAAGGGTTTCTGCAGCCTCGGCAGCCGTGAGAGGAGAGACCTTGCCCGCATTGTTCATGCCGTCGGTGAGCAGGATCTGAATACGTGATTTGGCATCCCTGTCGCGTAGCCGGTTGACACCGGAAGCAATGGCGGAGCCGATGGCGGTACCGTCTTCAACCATACCGGTTTTCAGGGAGTCAAGCCGCTGTTGCAGCCAGTCATGATCCAGGGTCAGCGGGCAGACCATGTAGGGTCTGCCGGCAAAGGCCACCAGGCCGATGCGGTCATTGGGGCGTTCCCTGATGAATGTTGCCACCACGGATTTGACAACATCCAGCCGGTTGGCTGCCCTCCCCTGGAGGGTGAAGTCCCTGGCCTCCATGGAGCCGGAGATGTCAACGGCCAGCAGGATATCAATACCGGAGGCCTCTATCTCGGTGGTGGTGTTGCCCCATTGGGGCCGGGCCATGGAGATGATAATCAGGCCAATGGCTGTAAGTCGCAGTATTCCAAGTAATCTGCCCGGGCTGGCCTTCCGGTTGCCGGCAATGGACCTGGCAACAGAGATGGATGAAAAAATAAGTGCCGGAGCCGGTCCCCGTCTGCCGCGCAGGATGGCAAGCAGTGGCAGCAGAAGCAGCAACCACAGCAGTTCCGGATGTACAAAACGAAGGCTGTCCATGAGCTATTTTTCAGCCTCAATTCGGGTTGCTTTGATGAAGGTACACAGATTTGCAAGCATATCATTCATGGTTTTCGTGGTCAGTGTACCCTTGGCAAACTTGACCATGTCGCAGTGGGCAAGCCAGGTCTGCAGGTTTTCTGAATTATCTGTCAGCAGTTCAGGTACGGATCTTTTAGCTGTAGTCAGCCCGGAAATAAATTCACGACTGGTCTGTTTGCGGGCTGATATTGAAAAGCGCGCTTCAATATAATTACGCAGTGTCTGGTCGATCAGAGTGATAAAAGAATCAACCTCACGGGCATCAATGAGCTTCTGTGCTCCCGCGAGTTGCTGCAGGGCTGTTTCATGGGCCAGGATGGCCTGCTGCTTTCTGGATCGTTTCCACAGGAAGATGATGAGTGCAATAAGCAGTGCTGCAGTCAGCAAGGCAGCCGCAGTGATGAGGATGGTTGTGCTGTTGTCTGTAATTGGAATGGGTCCCTTAATATCATAGAGTTCTTCCGGGCCGGGGCTGTTGGTCCGGGCTATGGGCGCCTCCTGCACCTGCGTGTCTGTAGTGAGGGGCGCATTGATCTGTTCTGCCCAAAGGACGTTTGCAGGTCCGGTGAGCGAAAGCAGAAAAAGCATTATCAGCATAAAGGGGACACGTATCATCTTCCAATTCTCCTTCTCCGGGCGCTGAAAAATCCCATTAACGGGCTCAAGTATGGTTTATCCGTAGACAGCTCCAGCAAGTCAATGCCTGCACCGCGTATGGTACGGGTAAAAAGCTGCAGCCGGTCATCGGCCAGGTTGGCGTATGCCTGGCGAGTCCAGGAATCGGCTGTGTTCATGATCACCTGTTCCCCGGTTTCCGCATCTTCCAGGGTGATCCAGCCCACGTCGGGGAGCTCTGTTTCTCGCGGGTCATTGACGAGCATTGCAATCAGGTCGTGGTGCCGTCCGGTAATCTGTAATTTAGGCCGGATATGATCCAGAGAATCCTCGAAATCACCGGGCAGGCAGAAATCCGAAATAAGAAAGATGACACATTTTCTCTTGATCACCCGGTTAACAAAGTCCAGGGCCTCACCAATATCCGTTCCCTTGCCCCGGGGCTGGAAAAAAAGAATTTCCCGGATAACACGCAGAATATGACTGCGTCCCTTCGCAGGCGGGATAAAGAGTTCAACAAAGTCGGAAAACAGGATAAGCCCTACCTTGTCATTGTTACGCACTGCGGAAAAGGCAAGCACCGAGCCTAATTCCGCCATCATTTCCCGTTTGGATTGATCTCCCGAGCCAAAATTACCTGAGCAGCTGATGTCGATCATCAGCATGATGGTCAGTTCCCGTTCCTCGGTAAATTTTTTGATATGGGGTACGCCGGTCCGGGCGGTAACGTTCCAGTCAATGGTACGGATTTCATCACCAGGTACATACTCCCGCACCTCGTCAAAATTCATGCCCCGCCCCTTGAACACGGAGTGGTAACTGCCGGCCAGGGTATCATCCACCATTCGCCGGGTACGCACCTCTATTTGACGTACTTTTTTCAGGATTTCCCTGGTGAGTGTCTTTTCCATTACTCTGTCATCAATTGTGTTAAGAACTTGAAAATAAAACCACAGAGGACACAGAGCGCACCGAGAAAGGAGGGGGAAACACGGTGTTTTCTATGCCCACTGCAGAATTTTTTCACCACGAAATACACGAACTACACGAAAAGCCGTAGGGTGGGCTGTGCCCACCATGAACCTTGGCTGGTAAGGCATTCGGTGGGCACAGCCCACCCTACGAAGAACCTTACCAGGAAAATTTACGGCACCGGTACCGTGTCCAACAGCTTGCGGATAATATCCTCGCTGGTAATACCCTCCGCCTCTGCCTCGTAACTGATCCGTATCCGATGTCGCATTACATCTAATGCACAGTTCTTGATGTCATCGGGGATCACGTAGCCGCGACCGTTTAAATAGGCAAG
>JAYEKB010000076.1:0-4813 GCA_034660835.1 Thermodesulfobacteriota bacterium | reverse complement strand
TCGCATCGGCTTGCCTTCGGTGAACACTTTGCAAATTTAAAGTAGGGAATAATGCGCAATTTTATCATATGATTTACAGAGGTTACCTTAAAATGAGCAAAGTGTTCATGAAATATGCGGGATAGAAGAGAAAAGTGAGCAGATCAAACAGAAGCAGGAAGAATCCGGTTGTTTCGTTCTGCTAACCAATGTACCGCAGAAGGGAGATATGGCTGAGACCGGCGCTGGTCTGCTTCAGGCCTACAAAGAACAATATGGCATTGAAAAGAATTTTTCTTTCCTCAAAGATCCCTTGATAGTTAATGATATATTCCTGAAGAAACCTGAACGGATAGAGGTGCTTGGGGCAGTGCTGTTGATATCGCTGATGGTCTGGAACTTGATTGAGCACACCCTCCGACAATACATCAAGGAATGCAAGGTTACTCTTCCCGGCTGGGATAACAAGCAGACCAAACGTCCAACTGCATTTATGATGAGCACAAAATTTATGGGCCTTCAGGTGGTCAGAGTGTCAGGCATGTGTCGATTGGCTGCACCACTTACTGATGGACAGAAACGGTATCTGAATGCATTGAATTTGTCAGAAGCAGACCTGCTCGGGTAAACTGATGTCGGTAAAAGGAAAATAAGGCTGTGATAGGGGTGGGGAACGTAAGCTATGGGAGAAGGTTCGCATCCATTTCCATGCTTTTCTCATTGAAACCATGGAGGATCTCTATCGATCTATTTTGGATCACAAGCAGGTTCCGTTACCGCTGTAAAAAAGGTAACCTGATATTTCAAAGATCAGCTCCCGAGCTAAAAAAATCAGACCGGGACGACAGGATAATTCCGTCCAAAAAACGAAAAATTTTGCCGAAATGGGTTATTGTTGTCGCATGCGGCGTCCTGGAAATCTTTTTTTGCTCCAATAACGGCTTGGCATGTAAAATTTACACTTTCAGACGGTTAAATTGGGCCGTCCGGGAATTTCTGCTCCATGACAGACAGAACCAACAACAAAACCTTAATGGATCCCATTGTCTAAGCACACTCAACTGCTGAATGCCATAAATACATTGAGTGCTAGACAACAACATATAGAGAATCATTTATTTAGCGAATTTTACAGAAACCATGGCCTCACATCGAATTGAATTAAAACAGTAGAAGAACAGGAAAACTACTATCGGCGTGAGCTGCTACGAGAATCTGAACCCTTTTTCTGCCGCTTCCACTGCCAGGGCGAAACAGGATTCTTCGCTCTCCAGAGTCCCACACGCCGTTTTTTTGCCTTGTTCTGCAACTTTTTCAACTCCGAGCACAACGGCTGTTTTTTGCAGTACTTAGGATACATCCAGGCGAGCCCGGCACGGACCAGCTCTCTGTTGATCAGCACCCCCGAACTGCTGACCAGCGCTACGGTTCGTCCATAGCGATCAGCATCTCTTGGCTCAACGTTTACTGTCCTTTTATGCATTTTCGCTTTTGTAAAGCGCTTGGCCTTGTTTCCATAATCCTGCCCCCACTCCGGACAGTCAATCCCATAAAGACGAATCTCAATAACTTCTTTCCCCTTCTTCACCCGGAGGCTGTCTCCATCAAGTACTTTGACCACATACCCCTGCCAACAATATGCAGTTGATAGAGGAAGCAAACAAAACAGAACTGTTGCTGCAAGAGCTTTTATCATCAGCTACAACCTTCACACAATGAATGGCTGAAACAGATCAATCCTATGAGAAAATCAAACATTTCTTCCTTTTATCCACTTCTGCCCATCCATAGTCAATAAAATGACACCTGGCGGGAAAGCTGCTTGTTATTCTAACTAAGATTATGCTATTCTTTTCTTTAAGTATAGGAAAGGAAAAACAAACACAGATAACTCGTACACTGCCGGACAGACATGTCCCGGCAGACACTATGGCAACAAATATATTCCAGGGCATCATCGGAAACTGTCCGCAGATGAGACAGCTTTTCTACCTGATCACAAAACTGGCTGATGACGACCTGAGTACAGCCCTTATCCTGGGAGAATCAGGTACCGGCAAGGAACTGGTTGCAAAGGCCATTCATGCCCGCAGTCCGCGTGCTGATAACAATTTTGTGCCGGTCAACTGTGCTGCCATACCCGATGAACTCCTTGAAAGTGAACTGTTCGGCCATACCAAGGGGGCATTTACCGGGGCTGCAAATGCTAAAATCGGACGCATTGAGTATGCCGATGGAGGCTCCCTGTTTCTTGATGAAATAGGTGATATGAAACCTGTCCTGCAGGCAAAACTGCTGCGAATTCTGCAGGAAAGAGAGTTTGAACCGGTTGGCGGCCTTAAACCAATCCCGGTTGATGTCAGGGTTATTGCGGCAACTCACTGCGACCTTGAGCAGATGGTTGAAGAAGGCCGATTTCGAGAAGATCTTTATTACCGCCTCAGTGTTATTCCCCTCACCATTCCCCCGCTTCGTGATCGGAAGGAAGACCTGCCCCTGCTGATAGAACACTTTATTTATCACATCGGCAAGAAACGAAAATCATTGCAGGGTTTTGACACACAGGCAATGCAGGCCATCTCTGCCTGTAACTGGCAAGGCAACGTGCGCGAACTCGAAAACCTGGTTTTGCACATGACGGTCCTCTATGGAGGGTCGATGGTCAGGCTGGCAGATTTACCGGAAAAGTACCAATTTGCCTCCGAGGGTCAAACTCCGCAATCTTCCTGCCAGAATCAAAATGGTACTCAAATCCCTGCTCCTGAACAGTTATCACTTTTTTCAAATAATACACCTGCTGATGACGAAGTGTGGTCGAATGACGGGGTTGACTTCAAGGCCCTGGTCAATGATTTTGAAACTCAGCTCATTCTCAAGGCACTTGAAATGACTGAGGGCAACAAAAAAGAAGCTGCCAGGATTTTAAATCTCAAGCGCACCACCCTGCTTGAAAAAATAAAGAAAAAAAACCTGCAGTACCAGTAGCGGGAAGAATATATAGAAAAAACAGGCTGACACATGAAACCGCTGTTAAGCAAAGAAGAAATTGCCGACCTGCTGGCCCCGCTTGAGCCTGAAGCAGAGGCAAAAACAAGAGCCATCCAAAAGGCCCGGCAGCCGGAAAACGATGTTGCCGAAGGTTTGCACAACCAACCCCTGCAAATCAGGGTTGAAATCGGTCGTTCCCGGCTACTGCTCAAAGAACTCCTGCAAATACGAAAAGGCTCGACAGTACAACTTGATGCGTTTACAGGTAAACCGCTGGACCTGTATATTGATAACCACCTCATTGCCAAGTGTGAATTAGTGCAGGTCAGCGGTAGATTCAGTATCAAGGTGACTGAAGTCACCGTCCCGCCAGAACTGCTCAATCAACAGAATAAGAAGAGTACATCCTGTTAACAAACATGTTCCTCAGCTATAGAACAAACGTCTGCGGCCCTCCTGAGTTACGCACTCCATTATAACCCCCTTTTCAGATCTTCTTTTCCTGTGATAGCGCCATAATATTGACACATCGTTTCCCGACATCTGCGCCCAGAGTTGATTGTCCTCTATTATTTGGAGACTGACAAACAAATCGTCGACTATACTCCTGCTATATAACTATTCCTCTTTGACAGCTATAATGGAGCATACAGCTGATTGCCCACCTGTGATAGTTTACAGTGTCACCGCCACGCAGTACCAGCAACCCTGAAACCAAAACACGTATGGCAAGATTGTTGCATTGCTAATGAAAATGGCCCACAACACAAAACAGCATTATTGCTGTTAGCATCACTATCAACAATTTACAGAAAGCCCCATGCCAATCCAGGAACCTGCTCAGGGTGGAAAAAACACCGCCCCAAGATCTACCACCCGTGTCCTTGCCATCACCAGCGGCAAGGGGGGTGTAGGCAAAACGGCAGTAGTGGCTAACATAGCAGTTCTCCTTGCCAGGATGAATAACCGGGTCCTGATTCTGGATGCGGATTTAGGGTTGGCAAATATTGACGTTGTGTTTGGTCTGGCACCGGAAAAAAATCTGACCCATTTCTTTTCCGATGAGATGGAGCTGGATTCAATTCTTGCGGACGGGCCTTCAGGCATCAAGATCCTGCCTGCCGGTTCAGGAGTGCAGCGGTTCACCCGCCTTGATTCCCGGCAGAAAATGCGGCTGCTGGAAGCCCTTGACTCCATGCATAATGACTTTGACATTGTGCTCATTGATACTGAGGCAGGGATTTCAGAAAATGTCACCTACTTCAATACTGCAGCCCAGGAAATCCTGGTGGTCACCACCCCGGAACCTACAGCCATCACTGATGCCTATGCCCTGATGAAACTGTTGTCCAGCCAGTATCATGAAAAACACTTCAACTTGATAGTCAACTGTGTCCGCAGCGAAGATGAAGCGCTGCAAGTCTTTCGTAAACTGACCATGGTGGCTGACCGCTACCTGGACATCTCCATTGATTTCCTGGGCAGCATCCCCATGGACCAACAGATGGTGGATGCCATCAGAAAACAACAGGTCATTGTAGACCTTTTCCCAACCTCAAAGATCAGCATGGCCTTTGACGCCCTGGCACGAACCATTGCCGACGAACCACAGCAGCTGGAACCAAAGGGATCAATCCAGTTTTTCTGGAAACGGCTGCTTGATCTTGGAGGAAAATGATAGGCAGGGTGATGGAACTCTTCTTTCAGATGTAAATATTTGGCTAGCACCCCATCTTCGCCCAATCCGGCTTGTTTACATATGACCCAATATAGCTCTCAAGCCGGATTGAACGAACCTGAGGCACTATCCAAACATTTACAACGAACGGGTTTGGGCACGAAGTTA
>JAYEKB010000075.1:0-4832 GCA_034660835.1 Thermodesulfobacteriota bacterium | reverse complement strand
GTTTTTCCAAGGGTCATACTACGAAAACCATCAATGTAAAACCGGTAGATCCGTTGGAAGATATTAGGCTGCTGCATTATCATCTGTGCCATTGTTTCAACCTATTGAAGTTTATCTTGGCTGTCAGGGAGAATGCCATCAAGGGGATTAGTCCCAATTTCCCTGGCTGGAATGGATGGAACACAGGACTTTTCCTTGATTAACTGGTCAAAGGTAACCTTATTCAAGGTCGCACGCAGTTGTTCACGGGCAGTCATCCAGACCCTGTGCACGGTACAGTCATAACTAATTGTACAGGAACTCGGTCGGGCTACACAGTCGTTGAGATAAATTTCGCCAATCATGGTCTCCACTACTTCAAGCAGGGTGATTTGTGCTGGGTTTTTGGCTAACATAAAACCACCCTGGGCGCCCTGTCGAATTTCGATGAAGTTTGCCCGGGCCAGATCCTGGGCAATCTTGGCCAGGAAATGAGTCGGTATGTCAGCCCTGGCGGCAATTTCCTGGCGGCTGGTCAAAACGCCACGTCCCCGGGTCGACAGGTAGACCATGCACCGGATGGCGTATTCAGCAGCCCGTGTCAGTCGCATAATTGTTTAATACAACTCTTCGGCCTCAGGGCCTGTTACTTCTGCAACCGTCATCTTCTTTTTGTCCAGAGCCCACCAGACATAGGCAACATAGGCCAGCACAAATGGAATGGCCAGCGCCACCCAGGTCATGGTCTGGAGAGTGTACAGGCTTGATGATGCATTATGGATGGTCAGGCTGGACTGCAGGTCCACCTTGGAGGGATAAAAGGCAGTATTGTTAAAGCCTGCAAGGCCGAAGATGGTCAGACCAACCAGGACCGTACCAAGGCCGGATGCCCAGATACCGCATTTTGCCTTGGTTTTTGCCGTCAGCATGACACCGGTAATAACAAGGCCGAGACCAAGCACCAGGGAAATCGCCAGGGCGGGGACTTGTACCAGGTTGAGAAGGTATTTCCAGCTCTGGCGAAAAATCTCCCCCTGCTCGTTAACAGCATAGCCGCTCATGGGAAGGATCTGCAGCAGGACCCAGCCCAGGAAGGGCAGGCTGTAGGTAAAATTCTTAAATGCAGCTGTACGCAACCGTTCTTCCAGCTCTTCCGCACCCTTGAAGTCAATATTGTTGACCAGGTACATGGCGCCCAAGGCTCGGGCATTAAATACAAGAAAAAGGCCGACAGAAAGATTGAACAGGGAAAAGGCTGCTTCAAGCCCGCGCAGGGAGCTGGTCCAGGTAACAAAGTTGTAATCACTTAAGACAAAATTTGAACCGGTGAAAAAGGTGCCGACCGCAGCCCCGATGAGGAGGACACCCACGGAACCGTTAATAAAGAGAAAGGTTTCAAAAACCTTTGCGCCCAGTATATTGTTCGGTTTTTTGCGGTACTCGTAACTGACCGCCTGGATGATAAAGGTAAACAGGATCAAGACCCATACCCAGTATGCTCCGCCAAACGAGGTGGCATAGAACTTGGGAAAGGCTGCAAAGAGCGCTCCGCCAAATGTGACCAGGGTGGTAAAGGTCAGTTCCCATTTTTTGCCCAGAGAGTTGATGACCAGTGATTTTTCCACTTCCGTCTTTGCAACCTGCCAGAGCAGGGTCTGCCCTCCCTGAACAAAGAAGAGAAAGATCAATAGTGAGCCGAGAACAGAACAGAGGAACCACCAGAGTCCCTGCAATTGAGCATGTGTTGCGGTTTCGATCCAGTAGGCAATCATTGGTAATGTCCTCAGGGTTAGTGGTAGCGGAAAGCTGAAACTCCAAAAATATGCAGGCGCTACAAATAAAGAGATATAAGATATTTATAATCCTATATTAAAAAGGGACATTTTTGTCAATGAGAAATCTTATAACAGGGTGCCTTGAAAAAATAGAATTTTCGTTCAAGATCAAGGCATTCGAAAAAAAATGCCACAGGCATATGATTGATATCCCGAGGATAATTTTTTTGCATAATGCAGAGATTGGTCGAAAATACAATGTTTCAAGGTAGCCTGCAGTTGTGATCGAAAAAAATGGTTATATTGTGTACTCTCTTTCACAATTTGCGGTTTTTTTGCGTAAAAAAACTGCTGAAAACCCAGATACAATTCTGTCATAACTATTGCAAATTTCAGTTATAACAAAACGTATTTAAAGTATAATTATAATGGGATTCTTAAAGAATTCTTGTCTATGATGTTCTATGCTTGTGCAGGAAAAATTTGGTGGAATGGCTTGTTTTTTTGATTGGCAAATTAAGGGTTCTGACATAAGTTGCATAATATTTCTATTAATTTCTATTATTCAGTTTCCAGCTTCCGTTGAGAAAAATGCTGTGTCCGAAGGGAGATCTTGTTTGGAACTGACAACAATGATGAAGTGAACATGCAGAGGGAAAGGAAATGAACAACGAGATGTCCCGTTCGATTGATGCAGATTTTCGTGCTGCTGTAGCAGGTATTGAGATGGAAATTTCAGATTCTGTGATCGAGAATTTACTGGCTGCCATTGGAAATCGTATTCAGGTAGATAGTGATAACAGTGCTGCGAGTTTGCTTCTGTTGGCCATGGATTCCGTTGTCAGATATGTGGATAGTCTGCGAGTCCGTTCAAATCCTGGTGCATTCAACCTGATTGATGATCTGTGGCAGGCTTATGTACGTATTCTCACCGGCAAGCAGACTGAGAGGGAACGTCAGGAATTTGCCTTGGCTAAAATGAAAAAAGTGCTGGATTGGCAGCATCAGTGTCTCGTTGATGGGGCCGATGAGCAGCCGTCAAATACAATCACCGATAATAAGCTGCCTCCGGCGGTTGCTGAATTGGTGAAGCAGGAAATTGCAGAGACCGGCAGCTTGGTTCGGCAGGAACTGGCTGCCTTGAAACAAGTGGCCGGTTCGTTTTCTGCGGCAAATAGTCGTCGGGCTGAGCAGGAGCAGCATGTCTCTTCTGCTATCGTAGAACAGATGAGCAGCCTGCAGGGAATCATGGATCAGGAAATCAGCAAGCTGCGGCAGGAACTGCAGCTGGATTCCGGACAGGCCTGAGCTGACAGGCTTACCCCTTTTTCGTAAGCGTTCACCAGCACCTCATCTTCGCCCATTTCGGACTTCTCGAATAGCACAAGTATGCTTCAAAGTCCGAAATGAGCAGGTAAGCGTAGACTCTGAATCTAAGGCACTGGTAAACGCTTACAGGTTGGAGATATTCGTAAGATTGTCTCTCTTGGTGAACGGTAACCTTTTTTCAATAGCATGACAGCAAAAGAACAACTGTTTTTTGTCTGCAGCAACTGCGGCTATGAGAGCCGCAAATGGCTGGGACGCTGTCTGGACTGCGGTGAGTGGGACAGCCTGAAGCAGCAGAAAAAGCAGAAAATCCGTGTGGGAAGGACTGTGGCAGAGGTCTATCCTCTGGCCGGTGCGGGAGGAGATGAACCGGTGCGGCTGGTCACCGGTATCAGTGAACTGGACCGGGTTCTGGGCGGCGGTGTAGTGCCCGGCTCCATGGTGCTGATCGGCGGTGATCCCGGCATCGGAAAATCAACGCTTATCCTGCAGTTGCTGGCCGCCCTGGCCGGACAGGAGCACAGGGTGCTCTATGTGACCGGTGAAGAATCGGTTGCACAGATACGAATGCGGGCTGATCGGCTGGCAGTGAAGAGCAAGCATATCTATCTTGCCACGGAAAACTCCGTACAGGCTATTATCGGATTGGCTGATAAGGTTAAACCCGCCTTCCTGGCTGTTGATTCCATCCAGACCATGTACAGTGAAGAAGTGGGTTCCGCTCCCGGTTCAGTCACCCAGGTGCGTGAATCAACATCTCTGCTGGTGACCCTGGCCAAAAGCACCGGTCTGCCCATTATCCTGATCGGCCATGTAACCAAAGACGGGGCCATTGCCGGTCCCCGGGTTTTGGAACATATGGTGGACACGGTGCTCTACTTTGAGGGTGATCGCGGCCAGGTGTTCCGAGTGCTGCGTACGGTCAAAAATCGGTTTGGTTCCACCAACGAGATCGGCGTTTTTGAGATGAAGGAGAGCGGGCTTGCTGAAGTGGACAATCCATCTGCCCTGTTTTTAGCCGAGCGACCGGTGAACGTGCCCGGATCTGTGGTAATGCCCAGCGTAGAGGGAACTAGGCCGATACTTGTGGAGGTGCAGGCCCTGGTCAGCCCCTCCAGTCTTGGAACGGCGCGGCGTACGGCAATTGGTGCAGATCCCCAGCGACTGGCATTGCTCACCGCGGTGCTGGAGAAAAAGATCGGGGTCACTTTGTTTGACCATGATATCTTTTTAAACATTGCTGGCGGCATCCGAATTGATGAACCGGCCCTGGATCTGGCTGTCATCGTGGCCCTGCTCTCCAGTCTGTATGAAAAGGTTGTAGATCCCACCACCGTCGTCTGTGGAGAGGTGGGGCTGGCCGGAGAGATCCGGGGCGTTGGTCAGATGGAGATGCGGTTGCGCGAGGCCCGGCGGCTGGGCTTTAAAACCTTTCTCATGCCTGAGTCCAGTAAGCGTCAGTTAGAGGCGGGTTCTTCTACAGGTATCCGGATTCACCCCGTGTGCACGGTGCATGATGTGGTGGAACGTCTTTTTGAAGCATAATTTTTTTGTTTGTTAGAGATGTTATCCTTAGCCCGCATATTTCATGAACACTTTGCTCATTATAAGGTAACCTCTGTAAATCATATGATAAAATTGCTCATTATTCCCTACTTTAAATTTGCAAAGTGTTCACCGAAGGCAAGCCGATGCGACCGCACCTGCTTTGTCGCTGCAGGAGCAGGCATAGGCAACTATCGGAGTCTG
>JAYEKB010000074.1:0-4851 GCA_034660835.1 Thermodesulfobacteriota bacterium | reverse complement strand
GTTCACCGAAGGCAAGCCGATGCGACCGCACCTGCTTTGTCGCTGCAGGAGCAGGCATAGGCAACTATAGCCTACTCCTGCGCTCAGCGCATCTGCAGCCGCCTCGACTTGTGAAATATGCGGGTTAACCATCCCAGGATTCCTCCTGCAAGCCACAGAGCATAAATCCAAGGATCGGATAACATTTTGTCCGGCAAGAAGAATAGAATCTGCCATGCTGTCTTGAACCGGAGGCGTTTGGTTGACCCCAGTAGAATTCAGCCATACCCATGGGTACAAGCCCGTTTTCTGCTGCGTATTGCAGTAGTTTAGGCGCACAGCAGTCACCGGTTCCGGTGGGAATCCCCATGTCTGGAAGGAATATTTCCTGCAGCGAGGCAACCTGGCCGGAAAAATTATGTAAACGGTACAGACCATGGATGTTAACCATCAACTGCTGTGACATCTGCTTTCTCAAAGCGATCAGCTCCAGTTGCTGCTGAGATCCAGCTGTCTGTTCTTCAACACGTCGCCCCATCTCCTTGATTTTTCGTTCTTCATCATCATGTACTCGATGAAACTCTTCCAGATCAAATACCGGCCCCACCCAGCCGGGAACCGACCAGACACCATTATATTGCCCGGAAAAGGCACGCAGGACAACCCTTCCGCCATCAGGGACCATTGCCACCATAACACCAAACATCTTGCCCCGGGACGCTCCAAAAAGATAGCTGGTAGAAAAACGGGGGTCTCCCTGTCCAGCATTACGATACTTGTCAATGCGACCTTCATTCTCCAGCTCAGCCATCAGCTCAAGACAGGCTTGATACGCCGGCCCCACCCTCAAGCTGTGCTCTTTTCCACATCGACGACAAAAACCGGAACAGCCAATCTCAGTGTTGCTCATACCCGGCATTCCTGTATAACTGTATTTCGCTTCCTGCAACTTAGGTCCTGTTAAGAAATAAGTGTTGCATTTAGGCGCTCTGATTTGGGTTAGATTTGTACGATTTGATTGCACAAAACCGGAGGCGTAGCATGGCTACGTTGAGGATTTTGTAATTGAAAATCGTACAAATATGACCTGAAGCAGAGATGCATAGGTGTGACACTTATTTCTTAACAGGCCCTTAGGGACTGTAAAAAAATAACATGGCCAATCTTGCATCTTATCTTCGGGTCATCTTTGAATGTTGTTCAATCGTAGGTAAGCGTAGACTCCGTGGAGTGCTGGGAAACTCTTAGGCCATATCATGCTTTCCTCTTTGGTGATTCTGTTGTAGGATCCTGACTCAGAAAAACACCGCTAAAAACCACTAAACAGGCCAGCAACTGACAGCCGGATAACCGTTCTCCCAGCAGGAAAAATCCGAAAATCAAGGTCAACACCGGAATCAGGTTAATATAAGCAGCTGCCTGATTGGCCGGTACCCGGCTTATGCCGAAATTATACAGTCCATAGGCCCCGACAGTAACAAAAATGCCCAGGTACAGGACAGACACGAGCGCACCCATTGGCAGGCTTTCGGGAAACTGAACTGCGGGCAGCAGCAGGAACGGTGCAAAAAAAAGGGTCCCGACAAAGGCCTGCATGGCTGTTAAAAACAGAGCCGGCAAGGTCCTGCTTAAATATTTCATCAAAATGATGTATCCTGTGGCACTGACCATTGCCAGGAATTCAAGCAGGTTTCCAAGCAGGGGATTCGGTGCCTGCTCGCTGACACTGCCGGCCAAACTGAGCCACAGCGCACCGACAGCAGCAATAATAAATCCTGCAATCGTCCTGCGGCTGATGCGCTCACCCAGAAACAGGCCCGAGGTTAAGGCCACCAGCAGCGGCAACATGGTGGTTATCATAGACGCCTGGGACGCAGTGGTTCGCTGCAGGGCAGCTGCCTCAAACAGGAAGTACAGACAGGGTTCACAAAAACCCATTGCCGCCAGCGGCAGGATATGTGCCCGGGTAAAGGGCAGCCTGCAAAACGCCGGCACAAAGGGCAAAAAACAGAGAGTGGCCACGGCCATGCGCCCGAAAATTACAATCATGGGGCTGAAATAGCCAAAGGCATATTTCATCGCCACAAAGGAACTGCCCCAGAGCACCATGGCCATCAGCAGGGCAAGGGTAGAAATAATCCTTCCCCTGCTGCCGGGACCGGTCGGAAGAGCAGCGGATGCATATTTAACTAAACCATATTTCATCAACACACCATATACTCCATGTGCAAAACCCGCAAATACATCGTCACACTACTGAGTCTGTTCATTGTTCTCCTGCTGACCCTGCCGGTTTCGGCCGGGACAGGAAGCGGAGATGCGAGTTGGCGGAAAACCGTTGAAGCCTTTATCCAGATTCCCTGCATGAGCTGTGAGGAGGTGGATTACGGCAAGAACGTTATCCGGGGGCTGGATTACAATTCACAGCGTATCTTTCGCAAGATGAGCCTGCTCCCGGGAGCTAATTTCGGACTCAGCCAAAGGGCCTGGGACGCCCTGTTCCGCCTTCACCTCTCCTATGAACAGATGCTCACCTTTGAGGACTGGGCTGATCTCAATGAAACGACCATGGAGCTGGCCATTCAGGCGCTGCCGGAGATCAAGAGCCTGAACTATGAGGCGGGTAAAGCTTTTCGTGCCTACCTGGGACTCGAAGGCATCAAGCCCAACTTTGCTCTAAAAACCATTCCTCTTCTCACCAGACTTGAAGATGCCAATAACCGTGCATTACAGGGATTCTTCTCCGTTGGGGAAATGACCGTAACAGAGGGCATGGTCGGTCTGGCCATCCTGAGCCGACTCACAACAAAACAGGCCTGGGCCTGTGAGGCCTTTAGCAGGGTAAAGGACATGAACCGGGAAACCATACTCGATGGACTGCCACTAATCCGACAGCTTCGGGATGACGATGCCTGGAACGCGCGCACCCTGTACAAGCAGGAGACCATGAGCAGGGAAGCAGCCTGGAACTGGCTGGTGAGTTATTTTGCCACCCCGCCGCCGGTTCAGGAAGCACAGTTTTACCGCCTGAATGCGGAAGGTCGTACAAACCTGCTGCGTGCCTTTTACGACGGTGGGGAAGAACTGATCTGGAAGATCAATAACCTGCATGGTGTAACCGACCGTTTCGGCATGGAGATCTCCGATGCGCAGTTGCACAGCATGTCAAAACAGGATCTGTACTCCCGTTTCCAACTACTCTCCCAGCAGACCCTGTATGTGTATGGCAAACGTTTTTATCCCGCTTACCGGGCAGGACGACGCGAAGTGATGATCAACCTGCTGCGCAAGGCCACCTCTGCCGACCGCAGGCAGGTAGCCATGGATCTGACCTCGGCAAATATTTATGCCCTGCTTGCCCAGGGCAGTGAGTTGTACGACTCATCGTTCAGGGATATCCTGGTACCTATCCTCAAAAAACGGATCAAGGAAAACCACCAGGACAACCTGCTCCACTTCATCAAGGCCATTGATTCAGGCAACCTGCTGGTATCCAACTTTATTGTCAGTCTGGCGCAAAAGGGAAAACTGACCACTTTTTTTCCGGAAGATGCCCGGCAACAGGAGCAAATCCTGGAACTGGTGGCGGCATCCGCCTTTAAAGACGAGGACACTATCCTCCTGTTCTCGGCCACTTTCAAGCATCTTCTGACAGTCCTTGAAAGCGAATCCCGGAGCTTCCTGATCTATAAAATGGTCATGGAGGCGGACCGGGGCACTTGTACTTTCTCCACTCTAATCACTGTTATCCTGCAGTATTATCTGCAGGAATATCCCGAACTGCTCGGCACACGGGACCGGGTGCTCATTACCCGAGCCATTATCCGATACGGGGCCGTGGACCTGAGCCGTTATTTGGTTACCCCCTTTGCTGAATGGAAAACAGATGGCCGCCTGGGCTCAATTTCCGTCTTTCATCCCGATGACGACGGTCGCAAATCCTTTATCTCAAATGGACGCACCCTGCTTAAAAACGGCTACAGAATAACACTGTCTGAGCAGTATACCCTGGCATTCCTGAGCCCGGCCATGCGGCGGCAGATTTCCGCCCTGATTTCAAACGCCCGTAAAAATCCGGACCGTAATCTGCCGGTGCTCTTTTCCGCCATGCAACACGAACAGTTCTCTGTTGCCTTTGTTAAAAAAATCAGGAAGATAACCATCCGCCATTCGCTCTATGTCTATGCTGGGGAAAAGGAACAGCAACAGCTGCTCAAACGGTTCCTGCTGGGTGGGGACGAGATGTTTGCCCAGCGCGGTCACTCGTACTGGCGCTCGGAACAGATAACCGAACCCCTGGAAAAGCTGAAGCAGGAGAAACAGATCTCAGATCAGAATCTTACCAACAAACAGCGGTTCATGAGTCTGGGTTCCTGCGGCGGGGTCAAGGCCTATACCAGGTTGACCAAGATGTTTCTCGGACATATCGATATTCTGGCCACTATCGGTACGGGCCTGGCGATCATTAACGATCCATATAACCGATACTTCTTTGAGATCGTGGCAAAAAATCCATCCTCAATAACCTGGAAAGACATGACGGATAAATCATCCTTTATCTTTGCCGGAGGCCGGGGAGCTGATTACCTGCAGCCCGGCTCTCTAACTGCGATCCTGCACAAAATACTGGATGAAGAAAGGAAGAAAAACCAAAATACATCAACAGGCACTGCCTGCCCGAAAGATCAATGATGCATAAGTGAGAGGGGCAAAGCACCCCACTCTACAGGGGAGTACTCCCCTAACCCGCATATTTCATGAACACTTTGTTTCATGCAATATAACATATGGAATTTTTGGTGATAATTTCAAGATTTCCCCTTTTCAAAAATTTGCAAAGTGTTCACCAAAGGCAAGCCGATACAGCCGCAC
>JAYEKB010000073.1:0-18048 GCA_034660835.1 Thermodesulfobacteriota bacterium | reverse complement strand
TGGCGACAACATCCATATCGTTGGTGAGTTGATTACCCCGATTGCCATGGAAGAAGGGCTTCGTTTTGCAATCCGTGAAGGTGGCCGTACCGTCGGTGCCGGCGTGATCAGCGAAATCATCGAGTAAGAGGACAATAATGATCCCGACAGATAAGATCCGTATCAGGCTGAAAGGGTATGACCATAAACTGCTTGATCAGTCAACACGTGAGATAGTCGAGACTGCACGCCGTACAGGTGCTACAGTAGCGGGTCCTATCCCGTTGCCGACCAGCATTAACAAGTACACTGTGCTTCGATCGCCCCATGTTGACAAGAAATCCCGCGAGCAGTTTGAGATGCGGACCCATCGCCGGCTTCTTGATATCCTGGAGCCGACACAACAGACCATTGATTCGCTTATGAAGCTTGAACTGTCTGCCGGTGTGGATGTTGAGATCAAGCTTCCCTGACCTTCCACTGCA
This sequence comes from Thermodesulfobacteriota bacterium, assembly GCA_034660835.1. Lineage (GTDB taxonomy): Bacteria > Desulfobacterota > Desulfobulbia > Desulfobulbales > Desulfobulbaceae > Desulfobulbus_C. Next base: position 17,584 of record JAYEKB010000073.1, on the reverse strand, counting down.
GGAAAGGATCTGCGGATTGGATAATCGTTTAGAGAAGAGTTAGCTTACAGGTAGACAAATGCCGAATACAAATGGAATACTGGGGCGGAAAGTAGGAATGACCCGTGTGTATAATGAACTCGGACGTTCAATTCCAGTCACCGTAATTGAAGCGGGCCCCTGTACTATATTGCAGAAGAAAACTGTCGGTAAGGAAGGCTACAATGCCATCCAGGTTGGTTTTCTTGAAAAGAAAAAGTCCAGGCTCAACAAACCCGAGACAGGTCATTTTAAACGTTCAGGTGGTACAGGGTACTACCATGTACGCGAGTTTCGGGTAGAAGATCCTGATTCTTATGAACTTGGCCAGCAGATTACAGTTGGAGAAGTACTGAAAATCGGCGATAAGGTTGATGTTTCCGGCCGCAGTAAAGGTCGCGGGTTTCAGGGTGTTGTGAAGCGTTATGGATTTGGTGGCGGTAAGGCATCGCATGGATCCGGGTTTCACCGTGCACCTGGATCCATTGGTTGCAGCGCCTACCCCGGCCGTGTAGTCAAGGGCAAGAAAATGCCTGGTCGTATGGGTAATGATCTAAAAACTTTAAAAAATCTGACCATCGTTGATATTCGTGAAGAGGACAACATCCTGTTGGTACAGGGTGCAGTTCCCGGTGCCAAAGACGGTCTAATCAGCATTTATACTAAGGCGTAAGCGTCTTAAGCTGCTTGCAAGGAGAAACTCATGGCAGTTTGTGATGTTGTCAATACCTCGGCTGAGAAGGTCGCGGAAGTAGAAGTAAAAGATGAGCTGTTCGCGGTTGAAGTAAAGCCTTGGATCCTGCATGACGTTGTTTGCATGCAGCGGGCCAATAGACGCGGAGGCAACGCATCGACTAAGACTCGAGGCCAGGTTCGCGGTGGTGGTGCGAAACCCTGGCGACAGAAGGGTACCGGTCGAGCACGAGCAGGTACAAAGAACTCGCCAATCTGGCGGGGTGGAGGAGTAACCTTTGGCCCCAGACCACGGGATTACAGCTATAAGCTTCCTAAGAAAGTTCGTCGTCTTGCTCTGCGTATGGCCTTGTCTGCCCGTATGAGCGAAGGCAACCTCGTCATTGTTGATCAGTTCAACATGGAGGCCCCTAAGACCAAAGACTTTGTCGGAGTGATGGAAAAATTTGACTTTGATAACTGCCTGATCGTTGCTGATACGGACAATGAAAATATCCGGCTTTCCGCCCGCAATGCAGTAGGCTACAAAGTCCTGCCTGTTGCAGGTCTTAATGTGTACGATATATTGAAATATCCCAAGCTGATGCTCATGCAGTCAAGCCTGGAACAACTGGAAGCGAGGCTGATGGTATGAAAGAGCTTCACAATATAATTAAGGGACCCTGCCTGACCGAGAAGTCCAACCTTCTTCAGGAGCTGCAGGGAACAGTCGTGTTCAGGGTTGACCCCCGGGCCAATAAAATAGAGATTAAGCAGGCAGTAGAAAACCTGTTTAATGTTAAAGTGTCCGCAGTGAAAACCGTATCTGTTCATGGCAAGCAGAAGAGGATGGGAGTGAAATCCCTTGGACATACCAGTGACTGGAAAAAAGCTTATATCACCCTGTCTGAAGGAGAGATTAATTTTCTTGACGAGTTGTAAGTCGTCCATCGAGTTGATACTCCCCCTTGCAAACAGAGATGAACAAGAGTGTAAAGCTTTAGATAACGGAAAATATAATGGCAATTAAAACCCATAAACCGACATCACCGGGTAAAAGGCATCATATTTCGATCCTGCAGCCCGATCTCTCAGATAAGGCACCGGAAAAAAGCCTGCTCAGACCCCTGAAGAAAACAGGTGGGCGTAACTCCTACGGGCGTATTACGGCTCGGCACCGGGGTGGTGGACATAAACGAAAGTACCGCATCATTGACTGGAAACGTAATAAAGCCGGAGTACCTGCTAAAGTTACCGCCATTGAGTATGACCCTAACCGGTCTGCCAACCTGGCCCTGTTGACTTACACTGATGGGGAGAAGGCATATATTCTTGCACCTGCCGGGGTCAGCGTTGGTGATACGGTTGTGTCGGGTCCTGATGTTGATATCAAACCTGGAAACTGTATGCCCATGTCCAATATCCCTCTGGGTACCATCATCCATAATGTTGAGATGAAGATCGGCAAGGGAGCGCAGATGGTCCGTTCGGCAGGAGCAGCAGCTCAGCTCATGGCCAAAGAAGGAAAATATGTACTGGTCAAACTGCCTTCGGGTGAAGTTCGCAAATTCAGCAATTTGTGTCGGGCATCTATCGGTGCAGTGGGCAACTCCGAACACGGCAGCCAGAAACTCGGTAAGGCCGGTCGTACCCGCTGGAAAGGCCGCAGGCCATCCGTACGTGGTGTTGCCATGAATCCTATTGATCATCCCATGGGTGGTGGTGAAGGAAAAAGCTCGGGTGGACGCCATCCCTGTACACCGTGGGGCGTACCGACCAAAGGATTTAAGACTCGGAAGCGTAAGGCCTCTGATCGTGATATAGTTACCAAGCGTAAGTAAATCAGGAGTAATCGATCACGGGCACCGCATCTTTGCACTAACGCCTTTGTTCGCATAGCGGGCTATAGCGAACAAGGGCGTTAGCACAAATCTACGGCACCTGTGACCGATTACCAGTTTTAGGGTCATGATAGCATATAGTCACAAACCCGCTGATGGGTTATAATCAGGAGAATATCGATATGTCTCGTTCAATTAAAAAAGGTCCCTTTGTCGACGACCATCTTATGAAAAAGGTGGAGCGGGCTCAGGAATCAGGATCGCGTAAAGTGATCAAGACGTGGTCGCGCCGTTCCGACATTACACCGGACATGGTTGGCTTGACCTTTGCAGTACATAACGGCAAGAAATTTATCCCTGTTTACGTGACAGAGAACATGGTTGGTCATAAGATGGGTGAGTTTTCACCCACCAGGACGTACTATGGCCATACCTCGGATAGAAGAGGTAGTGTCGTGCGTGCTGCAATGGCAGTGTCGGAATGATAACAGAACTCGATCAGGAGTAATACGATGGAAACAAAAGCCGTCGCTAAATATATTCGAATATCTCCCCAGAAGGCTCGGCTGGTAGCCGATGTTGTCCGGGGCCAGGATGTCGAAACTGCGATTACAACGCTGAGGTTCATGCCTAAGAAAGCGGCACGTATCCTGCGCAAGGTACTGGAATCCGCAGTTGCCAATGCTGAACAGACAGAAACCATTGATGTGGATACCCTGTATGTAAAGGAAATCCAGATTAATGGCGGACCGATGCTGAAAAGGTTCCGTCCCCGTGCAATGGGCCGGGCCACCAGGATATTGAAACGGACCAGCCACATTACCGTGGTTGTTGACGAGGCCTGAAAGGGCCTGCTCTTTAGTCTTTGAGATCTACTGTAGAGGGAACGGAGGAATACCTTGGGTCAGAAAGTTAATCCCATAGGGCTGCGGCTCGGCATTACAAGGTCGTGGGAATCGATCTGGTATGCTGATAAGGATTATGCCAGCAACCTGTACCAGGATCAGAAATTACGTAACTACTTGAAAAAGAGACTGTACCATGCCGGCATTTCCCGGATTGTCATTGAGCGTACCGGAGAAAAAATCAGGGTTAAGCTGTTTACTGCCCGTCCCGGTATTGTCATCGGTAAGAAAGGATCTGAAATTGAGACCCTGAAAAAGGATCTTGAGCGTAAGTTTGGCCGAGAGTGCATGATTGATATTCAGGAGATCCGCCGCCCTGAAGCTGACGCACAACTCGTTGCTGAAAACATTGCCATGCAGCTGGAGCGACGTATAGCCTTCAGGCGGGCAATGAAAAAATCAATTAATTCAGCACTGCGTTTCGGGGTCAAGGGCATTAAGGTTTCATGTGCCGGCCGATTGGGTGGAGCTGAGATGTCGCGAACTGAATGGTTTAAGGAAGGTCGTGTACCGCTGCATACCCTTCGGGCTGATATTGATTACGGAACAGCCGAAGCCAAGACTACATACGGCATTATCGGTGTCAAGGTGTGGATTTTTAAGGGTGAAGTGCTTTCAGACAGCGAGATGTCACTGGAACAGTAGTCCCGGTTGATATTGCCAACAGGAGTATTGAATAATGTTAAGTCCACGCAAAGTAAAATATAGAAAACAACATAAAGGACGCATGCGCGGAGAAGCCCATCGTGGTTCTCAACTCGCATTTGGTGATTTTGGATTGAAAGCTGTCGGTTGTGGTCGGATGAGCGCACAACAGATAGAGGCTGCCCGTATTGCCATTAACAGGCAGGTCAAACGTGGTGGTCAGATGTGGATAAGGGTCTTCCCTGCCAAGCCCGTTACCAAGAAACCTGCTGAAACGCGTATGGGTAAGGGTAAAGGTTCTCCAGAGTATTGGGTAGCTGTGATTCATCCTGGAAAAATATTGTATGAATTGAAAGGGGTACCTGAAGATCTCGCAATTGAGGCACTCAGGCTTGCTTCTTATAAACTCCCCTTTCCTACAAAGGTCATTGCAAGGAGTACCACGATATGAAGGCGAAAGAACTTCGGGAACTCTCTGGTGAGGATCTCAGGAAAAAAGAGCTGGACCTGCGTGAAGACTTTTTTAAACTCAAGTTTCAGCATGGAATCCGCAAGCTTGATAACCCAGCCCGGCTTGGTCAGCTGCGTAAGGAAATTGCTCGGGTTCAGACCGTCATGACCGAACAGGATCAGGCTTAAATTGCCTGCTATAATAATTACACTACTGGACTGTAAGAATGAGTGAGAAATCCAGACCCAAGAAAACGAAGAAGGGTGCTGTTGTCAGTAACGGGATGAACAAGAGTGTCGTTGTCATGGTTGAACGTAAAGTGCGCCATAAAATGTATGGTAAATACATCCGTAAGCGGGTGAAATACATGGCCCATGATGCAGCCAATGATTGTAATGTCGGTGACACCGTGCTCATCGAAGAATGTCGGCCGCTTTCCAAGAACAAGCGTTGGCTTGTTCGGACCATTATCGAACGTGCTGTCTGATATTCAGCGGCCTTTAATCGTATTGATACGTTAATCAGGTGATACCATGATTCAAACTGAATCCGTACTTAATGTCGCTGACAACTCAGGTGCCAAGAAAGTACTCTGCATCCGGGTTCTTGGCGGCAGTCGTCGGCGTTACGCCAGTATTGGCGACGTTATTGTTGTAACAGTTAAGGAAGCCATTCCGCACGCAAAAGTGAAAAAAGGTGATGTCCTTGATGCTGTTGTAGTCCGGACGTCCAAAGAGATAAAACGTCCTGAAGATACAACTGTCCGTTTTGATGATAATGCGGCCGTGCTCCTTTCAGGTACCGGCGAACCCATTGGAACGCGTATTTTCGGCCCTGTAGCCCGTGAACTGCGTTCTCTTGGTTTTATGAAGATTATATCTCTTGCTCCGGAAGTGCTGTAACTACAGACTTTTGAGCGGCGAGAAACGAGGATAAGATGATGCGGCAGGGACAGACAAGTTTGCGGATAAATGACCAGGTGGAAGTGATCACCGGTAAAGATAAGGGCCGGGTTGGTAAGATTCTAAGAATTGATCGGAATAAAAGCCGGGCGGTTGTAGAACGAATCAACATGATAAAGAAACACCAGAAGCCGGTCGATGAACAACAGCCGGGCCAGATCATAGAGCGTGAGGCCTCTGTTCACATCTCTAATCTCATGCTGGTCTGTCCTGAATGTACAAATACCGTGCGTACAGGGATGAAGATTCTTGAAGACGGAACAAAGGTTCGATCCTGCAAGAGTTGCGGAGCGACCATGGAAACTTCCAAGAAGTAAGCTACCCTGCTGGCTTAAGGATACGGAGTATTTGATAATGGCTACAATGAAAGAACTGTATGAGAGCGAGTGCAAACCACAGCTCAAGAAAGAGTTCGGTTATAAGAATATTATGGAAATTCCCAGGCTTGAGAAGATCGTTCTCAATATGGGGCTTGGCGAGGCTGTACAGAATCCCAAGATTGTTGAAAAGGCTGCAAATGAGTTGACACTTATTGCCGGCCAGAAAGCTGTGGTTACCAGAGCGAGAAAGTCGATTGCGACCTTTAAACTTCGTGAGGGAATGCCTATTGGTGCACGTGTAACACTACGCCAGGAAAAAATGTACGACTTTTTTTCCAAGCTGGTCAATATTGCCTTGCCCCGGGTTCGAGATTTTCGTGGAGTTTCCGTCAAAGGTTTTGATGGAAATGGCAACTATTCCATGGGTGTTACAGAACACATCATCTTCCCGGAAGTAGACTATGATAAGATTGACAAAATCCGGGGGCTGAATGTGACCATTGTCACCAGTGCCGGCACAGACAACGAAGGACGTGCCCTGCTTCAGATGCTCGGCATGCCGTTTAAGCAGAAGAAAACCAGTAACTAACCTGTAAGCGATCAGAGGCACCGCAGCTTTGCACCATCGCTCTTGGCCGCATAGCGGACTATAGCGAACAAGAGTGATGGCACAAATCTGCAGCACTTCTGAGCGCTTACATTTCTGAGGTAATGATACCGCGGAGTTACAAACCCCGTGGTTGGATACACTAACCTTAAGTTTGAATACAGCAGGAGGATGCAGTGGCAAAAAAATCACTGATTGCCAAGGCAGGACGGAAGCAGAAGTTTAAGGTCCGTTCATATAACCGCTGTCCACTTTGTGGACGGCCAAGAGCATATTTGAGAAAATTCGGGTGTTGCAGGCTCTGCTTTCGCAAGCTTGCATCGGAGGGTCAGATTACCGGTGTGACTAAGTCAAGCTGGTAACAAACCCTGTACAAAGGTCTATAGACTTTTCTATTACATAGAGGAATTGTTCGATGTCGATGAGTGATCCGCTGGCGGATTTCCTGACCAGAATCAGAAATGGCGTGCGTGCCGATTTTGAGGCGGTCGAAATGCCGTTATCAAGACTCAAGGTCAGTGTAGCCAAGGTTTTGAAAGATGAGGGCTATATCAGGGACTATCAGATTATTGATCAGGGGGTTCAGGGCACCTTGAGGGTCGATCTTAAATACGGACCCGACAATGAGAAGGTAATAACCGGCATTCGCCGTGTGTCCAAACCCGGTCTGCGTCAGTATAAAAAAAGTGGGAGTATTCCCAAGGTCATGAGCGGTCTTGGTGTTGGCATATTAACGACATCCCAGGGAGTGATTTCCGATCGTGAAGCCAGACGGCGGAACATCGGCGGTGAACTTCTCTGTGAAGTCTGGTAGCCTCACTCTTTGACTTAAGGAGAATACAATGTCACGAATTGGTAAAGAACCGATTGTCTTGCCTGCAGGCATTAAGGTTGAGCTCAAAGGTACCCATGTTAGAGTTAGCGGCGGTAAGGGTGCTCTTGAGCGGGATATCCGGCCTGAAGTGGAGATCAAGCAGGAAGATAATCAGTTGATTTTCAGCCCCAAAGGGAACAGTAAGCGCGTAATGGCGTTCTGGGGATTGACCCGCACCCTGATAAATAATATGGTCATCGGTGTGGATAAGGGGTTTGAGAAAAAGCTTGTGGTTGAAGGGGTTGGTTACCGGGGTAAAGTATCCGGTTCAACACTTGTCCTCAATGTCGGTTATTCAAATCCCGTGGAATTCAAACTTCCAGAGGGCATATCAGCCGATATCGACAAGGATAACATCATCACTGTGAGCGGTATCAACAAGGAACTTGTCGGGCAAGTAGCTGCAAGGATCCGTGAAATCCGTAAACCCGAACCATATAAGGGTAAGGGGATACGCTATATTGATGAGCATATTGTCCGTAAGGCCGGTAAGACCGGTGCAGCGGCATCAGTCTAATTTTTAAGGATTAAGTGGTAGCATCATGGCACATAAAAGTCGTAAGTTAATTGCACGTGGTAAACGGATCAAGAGAATCCGAAAAAAGATATTCGGTACTTCCGAATGTCCTCGTATGCGGGTATATCGCAGTAACCGCCACATGTACGTGCAGATCATCGATGATACAAAACAGGCGACTCTGGTTGCCATGTCAACCGGAGATAAGGAATTCGATGGTTCTGATTTAAAAGACAAATGTGAACAGGCCGGGAGAGTCGGTGAACAGATCGCCAAACGTGCCAAGGAAGCCGGTATCGAGCAAGTGGTTTTTGATCGTGGCGGTAACCTGTACCACGGTCGTGTTAAAGCACTTTCCGAAGGTGCCCGTAAAGGCGGCTTGAAGCTTTAATCCTGAGATTCATAATTTTATCAAAGTACCGGGCCACAGGCCACAGTCAGAGTAGAACCTGCAGCATCAGTTTTTTGATGTGCAGTGGCTTACGTCGTCATGGAACTTTTAGTATAAACGAAAATCCAACGGGAGTTTTTTGTGGCTGATTTCAAACGTGGTAAAGACAGTAACCAAGATGATTTTATAGAAAAAATTGTCTTTATCAACCGTGTTGCCAAGGTTGTTAAAGGTGGTCGCCGTTTCAGTTTCAGTGCTATTGTTGTTGTCGGTGACGGCAATGGAAAAGTAGGGTATGGACTGGGCAAGGCGAACCAGGTTCCTGAGGCCATTCGCAAAGGTGTTGAGCGGGCAAGAAAGGACATGCAGCGTGTGTCGCTTACCGATGTTTCAATCCCACATGCGATTGATGGTAAGTTCAAATCAGGAAAGGTCATGCTGAAACCCGCATCCGACGGTACCGGTGTTATTGCCGGTGGTGCCGTTCGAGCAGTCCTTGAAGCCGCAGGAGTAAAGAATATCCTGACAAAATGTCTGGGATCAAATAATCCTCACAACCTGGCCAAGGCTACAATTGACGGGCTGAGGAGACTCCGCTCTGCAGAGGAAATTGCCAGGCTGCGCGGCTTAAACGTTGAAGAAATGGTGGCATAACACCTTATTCTATCGTGTAACGGCTTCAATTGTACTTTTTTAGTAAATATTGAACCTTTAATCCGACCTTGGTCGGCGTTGGTTGAATCATGAGTGATACAGTAACAGTTACCCAGGTAAAGAGCGGCATTGGCAGTACGAAGAAAATTCGTGCTACCCTGGTGGGCTTGGGCCTTACCAGGATGCAGAAGACCGTTACCAGAAAAGATACCCCTGAGATCAGAGGTATGATCAAAAAAGTTCAGCATCTGATACGGGTGGAGGAATAAACATGCTCAGGCTTAATAATCTGTCGCCAAGTAAAGGTTCACGCAAGGACAGGAAGCGTATCGGGCGCGGCCAGGGGTCAGGACTTGGTAAGACAGCCGGCCGTGGTCACAAGGGTGCCCTTTCCCGTTCCGGCTATAGTCCCAAACCCGGTTTTGAGGGTGGCCAGATGCCCCTGCATCGTCGTTTGCCAAAACGTGGCTTTACCAATATTTTCAAAACGGAATATACCATAGTTTCCCTGACTGATCTTGACAGGTTTGATGCGGGTAGTGTTGTTAACCGTGAAACATTGCTTGCTGCCGGATTGATCAAGAAAAAAGACACCCTGGTCAAAGTGCTTGCAAATGGTGAGATCAGTAAAGCAGTGACACTTGAAGTCGACAAGATCAGTAAGTCGGCCCGCGATAAGATCGTGGCTGCCGGCGGCACTATTAAGGAATAAAACATGAGCGGACTTGCCAGTGCTGCTAATATTCCTGAACTACGCAGGAGAGTAATATTTACTCTTCTGATGTTGATGGTGTACCGGATGGGGGTGCAGATCCCCACCCCCGGTATCAACGGAGAAGCCCTTGCTGCATTCTTTCAACAGAATGCAAGCACGTTGTTCGGCATGTTCAATATGTTTTCCGGTGGTGCACTGGAAAACTTTTCTATTTTTGCCCTCGGCATCATGCCGTATATATCGGCATCTATTATTATCCAGCTGCTGACGGTCGTCATACCGCAACTTGAAACCCTGAAGAAAGAGGGTGAGGCCGGACGGCGAAAGATTACCCAGTATACCAGGTACGGTACGGTTGGCCTTTCCATTATTCAGGGCTTTTTTATTGCCTCCGGACTGGAAGGTATGACCGGTCCCGGCGGCGAAGCCATTGTCCTGGTACCAGGAATTGAGTTCAAACTGATGACCGTGCTGACATTGACGGCCGGGACCTCTTTTATCATGTGGCTTGGTGAGCAGATGACGGAACGAGGTATCGGTAACGGTATTTCCCTTATCATCTATGCCGGTATTATTGCCAGAATGCCAGCAGCTATAGTTAACTCGATTCAACTGATCAAGTCCGGCGAAATCCCGATGATCTTTGTGCCGATCATGCTGCTGATGATGTTTGGTGTTGTTGCTATTATAGTATTTTTTGAGACTGCTCAGCGCAGAATTCCGATTCAGTACGCCAAGCGGGTAGTGGGCAGGAAAGTGTATGGCGGCCAGTCATCACATCTTCCGCTTAAAATTAATATTTCCGGTGTTATTCCCCCAATTTTTGCCTCATCAATTATGATGTTTCCGGCAACCATTGGATCATTTATTCAGATCGACTGGGTGCAGCAGATATCTGCGGCTCTTTCACCAGGTACGATCTATTACTATATACTGTACATTGGAATGATAGCCTTTTTCTGTTTTTTCTATACCGCAGTTACCTTTAATCCTGATGACGTAGCGGAAAATCTGAAAAAGAATGGTGGCTTTGTTCCCGGTATAAGGCCGGGTAAGAAGACAGCAGAATTTGTTGACAAAGTCTTGACCAGGCTCACCGTTGTTGGTGCAATTTACTTGAGTTTAGTCTGTGTATTGCCGACCCTGCTTATCAGTAAATTCAATATACCCTTTTATTTTGGTGGTACTGCGCTGCTTATTGTTGTCGGTGTAGCCATTGATACGATCTCTCAGATTGAGTCGCACCTGGTAATGCGTAACTACGAAGGGTTTATGAAGGCCGGTAAGATCAAGGGGAGACACTGAGGTCGGCGTGGCAGCAAACCAGGAAAAGTCCATTACGGTTAAAACTGCTGCAGAGATCGAGATTATGCAGCAGGCCAATCGTATTGTAGCCGGTGTCTTGAGCCTGCTTCAGAATAATATGAAGGCCGGGCTCACCACTATGCAGATGGATATTTGGGCGGAAGAGTATTGCCGTGATCACGGAGCAGAACCAGCCTTTAAAGGATATCGTGGATTTCCCGGCAGCCTCTGTATCTCCATAAATGAGCAGGTTGTACACGGTATACCATCGACCAAGGTAAAAGTGCGTGAAGGGGACATCGTCTCGGTTGATTTCGGCACCAGGTATAAAGGTTTTTATGGAGATTCCGCAGTAACTATTCCTGTTGGCAAAATCTCTGAGGAAAATACAAAACTGCTCACAGTTACACGGGAAGCACTTGAGCGGGGCATCAACCAGGTCCGGGTCGGAAACCGTATATCTGATATTTCCAGAGCAGTGCAGGAGCATGCCGAAAAATACGGTTTTTCCGTTGTTCGGCAGTTTGTCGGACATGGTATCGGCACCAACCTGCACGAAGGACCTGAGGTCCCCAACTATGTTCAGAAACAGGCGTCACCACGAATTTTAGATGGGATGGTGATTGCTATTGAGCCGATGATTAATGTGGGCACTCATAAGGTAAAAGTTCTCAAGGACGGATGGACCGTCATTACCGCCGACCGCAAACCGTCTGCCCATTTTGAGCATTCGGTTGCAGCCACAGCAGACGGACCTCTTGTTCTCAGCAGGAGGTATGAGGAAACATAGTCACCCGGATCCTCATCCCCGGCAGTATAGTAAAGGGGCCCTTCAGGGTTCTTTTTTTGTTTTATTGACTGGTCAGTGAAAAAAAGTTGTAAAAAAAATCATTGTCCGATATATACTACTAATTTTTGCTCTGACAAAAATGATGGATGGTAACCATGGCAAAAGAAGAAGCCATTGAAGTAGAAGGAACCATTGTTGAACCCCTGCCGAATGCAATGTTTCGCGTTGAGCTTGATAACGGGCATAAGGTTCTGGCGCACATCTCAGGTAAGATGCGCATGCACTATATTAAAATTCTTCCCGGTGACCGGGTAACCGTTGAACTCTCTCCCTATGATTTGACCAGGGGGCGGGTGACTTTTCGCGCTAAAGGCGGCGGCAAGGGTAAACGGTAGCCTGACCGGGATTGTATGGGAGAGGGATCATGAAGGTACGGTCTTCAGTAAAAAAGATGTGCAGTGACTGTAAAATACACAAACGCAAAGGCGTTGTCAGGGTCAGCTGCAAAAATAAAAAGCATAAACAGCGTCAGGGATAGTCCTGATTTGCTGTAAGTATTGCGTTTTTAGATAAGGAGTAGAGTCTTGGCACGTTTATCAGGTGTAGATTTACCACGAAACAAACATATGGATCGCGCCCTTACCTATATTTTTGGTATTGGGCTCACCTCAGCTCGCAAGATTCTGGATGAGGTGGATCTGCCCTACCAGATGAATTCCGACGATTTGAGCGGTGAAGATGTCACCAGAATCAGGAAGATTATTGAAGCCGATTATGTAGTCGAAGGTGATCGTCGTCGTGAAGTGGCTATGGATATCAAACGTCTGGTAGACCTTGGAAGCTATCGCGGCAGACGGCATCGTCAGAGTCTTCCATGTCGTGGACAGCGCACAAAAACAAATGCCCGAACCTGTAAGGGACCTAAACGCGGCGCAGCAGTACGCAAGAAATAATTTGTAACATTCTATCACTTCAAGTGATAGGTGATACTACTTTTGGAGTAGACATGGCACATGGAAAGAAGGGCTCTGTTAAATCAAAGCGCCGCGAAAAGAAAAATATTCCTGAAGGAATTATTTTTATTTATTCAACATTCAACAATACCCTGATTACAATTTCCGACCGGATGGGCAATGTAATTGCCTGGTCCAGTGCTGGAGTTATTGGTTTCAAAGGATCTCGTAAATCCACTCCGTTTGCAGCCCAGAATGCGCTTAGCGATGCGGTTGCAAAGGCAAAGGAACACGGTATCCGTAAGGTTGAGATCAGGGTAAAGGGACCTGGGCCGGGCCGTGAGGCCGCTCTGCGTGCCATGACCAGTGCTGATCTTGATGTCAGCAAGATCGTTGATGTAACACCGGTTCCGCATAACGGTTGTAAACCGCCTAAACGCAGGCGGGTGTAGTCAACTCAACAGAGTTGTTTGTACGGTCGCAGCCAGTGAAAACAAAAATGCTGATCGCTGTATAAAACCGATACCGATTTTTTTGGAGGATTAAGTGGCTAGATATACAGGAGCATCCTGTCGGATGTGCAGGCGGGAAAACCTGAAGTTGTTTTTAAAGGGAGAGCGTTGCTACTCTGATAAATGCTCATTTGAGCGTCGTGCATACGCACCGGGACAGCACGGACAGAATCGATTCCGCAAGGTATCTGATTATGCTGTTCAGCTGCGTGAGAAGCAGAAAGTAAAGCATATGTACGGAATGCTGGAAGGTCAGTTTCGCCGTTATTTTCATATTGCTGATCAGTCAAAAGGTGTTACAGGCCTGAATCTGTTGACCATGCTGGAGCGTCGGTTTGATAATGTCGTATACAGGCTTGGCTTTGCCGGGTCCCGTGATCAGGCAAGGCAGTTTATCCGCCATAATCACTTTCAAATTGGCGGTAAAAAAGTGAATATACCTTCCTCTCAGGTTAAGCCCGGCGATATAATTTCCCTGAAGGAAAAGAGCCGCAAGAATGCATTAATTATTGAAAACCTTGAAGGTGTTGCCCGTAGAGGTGTTCCCAGTTGGCTTGAGCTTGACAAGGGAAATTTCCAGGGCACGGTTAAGGCTATGCCCAATCGGGAAGAGATTACCATGCCGATTCAGGAACAACTTATCGTCGAGTTGTACTCCAAGTAAATTCAAGCGATCAGGTATAGCATGGAACAGGAAATTCGGGAAGACAATCCCTTTTACAAAAACTGGCATGAACTTATTACTCCGGATCGACTGGAGGTAACCAGGGAAAGCCATACGGATACATACGGCAAATTTATCTGCCAGCCTTTCGAGCGTGGTTTTGCAGCAACTATTGGTAATTCTCTGCGCAGGATCTTATTGTCTTCGATCAGGGGTGCAGCTATAACCTCAATCAAAATAGATGATGCTCTGCATGAATTTACTACTATAGAAGGTGTACACGAGGATGTGGCAGACATCATTCTTAATCTGAAACAGGTTCGCCTCAAATTGAATAATCCTGAGACAAGGACCGTGGTCATAGAAAAGTCCGTACCAGGGCCGGTTACTGCTGCTGATATCAATGGTGGTTCCTCTGTTGAGGTAATGAATCCTGATCAGCTGATCTGTACTATTACCGGTGAGAAGGCAACGTTTCGCGCTGAACTCGAGGTCCAGTGGGGTAAAGGCTATGTTCCTGCAGAACGAAACAAAAGAGAAGACCAACCCATCGGGGTTATCCCCATTGATGCTGCCTTTTCTCCCATTCGCCGAATACAGTACGTTGTCAGCCAGGCCCGTGTCGGTCAGCGGACGGACTTTGACCGGCTAACCATTGAAATTGAGACTGACGGATCTGTTCTGCCTGAGAATGCACTGGCTTATGCAGCAAAAATTCTCAAGGAACAGATGGTCATTTTTATCAATTTTAACGAGCAGGAAGCGGTTGCACCTGAGCTGCCTGAGGGTGAGGGTGAGGGTGTCGACTATCCGGCCTTTCTTGATAAAAATGTTGAGGATCTTGAGCTCTCTGTCCGTTCGGCCAACTGTTTAAAGAACGCCGATATTCAATATATTGGTCAACTGGTACAGAAAACCGATGCCGAGATGCTCAAAACAAAGAATTTTGGCCGTAAATCCCTTAATGAAATCAAGGCATTACTTGCGCAGCACGAGTTGACCCTCGGCATGAGTCACGAGGGGTGGCTTCCACCCAACGAACGTGAAGAGATACAAGAGGAGGGCTGATATCCGGCCTGAACCTGAATTTTTTTGCAGTACCTTTGATTTGACAGCATACAAGGATAGAAAATGAGACATAGAAAAGCGGGTAGAAAGCTCAATCGCACGGCTGCACACCGCAAGGCCATGCTGCGTAACATTGTGACTTCTCTACTTGAGCACGAGCGTATTGTTACCACGGTGCCTAAGGCAAAAGAGGCCCGGAGGGTAACGGAGAAAATGATTACCCTGGGTAAACGGGGCGACCTTCATGCTCGCAGACAGGCCATGGCCTATATTCGTTCCAAGGGGATCGTAGCTAAGCTTTTTGATGAAATCAGTAGTCAGTACGCGGACCGGCAGGGTGGCTACACACGGATTATCCGTACCGGTAACCGTTACGGCGATGCTGCTCCCATGGCTATTGTTGAGCTGGTCGGCTATGAGGAAGCAGTTATTGAAGATGTCGTAGACACAGACGATGAGGAATAAGCGTAGCTGACGACTTCCCTCTCACCGTATTGATACACTCAAGGCCGGTATGATGATTCTCGTCATAGCGGCCTTTTTTATGGTGGTTAGCCCTGCCCATTACCCACAAATATTTTTAATTTAAAAATCAACTACTTGCAGTAGATAGTTTTTTGTAATACAAAAATCTGAAATTTTATTGTTACTACAAATCAAGTACTTATGAAAATCAATTTCTCCGTTACATGGCTTATGGGTAATGGGCAGGGTTAGCCATGACTGAAAAAAAAATACAATCCGGTTCTGGGAGAACAGCCATTGGGGGACAGCTTTTCCGGTTTCGCTGTCATCCAGGGGTAAGCTGTTATCTCATCTGTTGTCACAAGGTCGAGCTGCGCCTCTTTCCTGTGGATGTGCTGCGCTTAAAGAATAATCTTGGTCTGCATTCAACAGAGTTCATGGAACAGTATACCTCCATTGGCCAGAGCGCTCATCCCTACTTTCCCGCCGTGATGCTCAATATGGCGGACCGCGAGAACTATCCCTGTCCATTTCTTGGTAAAGAGGGGTGTTCCGTTTATGCAGATCGGCCTTCCGCCTGCCGTACCTATCCGCTTGAACGAGCTGTTGAAAAAAGCAGCAAACAGGGACAGCTCATAACTCATTATTTCAAAACAGAGCATTCGTACTGCAAGGGACATTTTGAGGATCATTTCTACACTGTAAAACAGTGGGAGCGACAGCAGCACCTGCTGGAATATAATCTGCTCAATGACATGTGGGCAGAGGTTGATGCTTTTTTTGCCACGAACCCATGGCAGGGTGAAGGGCAGGCCGGACCCCGCCAGCAGCTTGCCTTCATGGTCTGTTATAATCTTGACGCCTTTCGATCCTACACGCAGCAGCATAACCTGCTTAACAGCTACCGGTTGGACCGTGACCGACGCCGGCGTATTGAAGGCGACGATTCTGAACTGCTTAAGTTCGGCTTTGACTGGCTGCTTCATGTCCTGGGAGATCGCAGGACCCTGATCCCCCGTTGAGCATCATTGTTACCCCTCTGTTTCTTTCCCGTTTTTCAAGCGGATTTGCTTGCCGTGTTGAAATGGATGTGGTAATAAAAATAGTTTACGTTGATAAATGTCCCGGTACTGTGCCGGGCGCTAACTACACACATCCCGCTTACGTCCTTTGGTGTTCCTTCTTTGGAATCGGACATTGGGGTGGAGGAATAACCATAAATTGTGGAGAGAACAATGGCAACACAAGTAACAATGCGACAGATGTTAGAGGCTGGTTTACATTTTGGTCACCAGACCAGGCGCTGGAACCCGAAGATGAAACCCTATATCTACGGTCCGCGTAACGGTATTCATATCGTCAACCTTGATGCGACCATGAAACTGTTTCGTAAGGCGTATGGCTACATTCTTGATGTGGTTGCCGATGGCGGAACGGTTGCGTTTGTCGGAACCAAGCGTCAGGCCCAGGCTATCATCAGGGAAGAGGCGGAGCGTTGTGGAATGTTTTTTGTTAATCACCGCTGGCTCGGCGGTATGATGACCAACTTCCAGACCATCAAGCATTCCGTTGACCGCTTGAAAAAGATCGAGGCCATGCAGAAAGACGGTTCTATTAACCGCTTCCCCAAAAAAGAAATTCTGAAAATGGAAAAGGAGCGGGTAAAGCTGGACCGCAATATCGGCGGCATTAAAGATATGCGTGTGCTGCCCGATGTCCTGTTTGTTATTGATCCCCGTAAAGAAGAGATTGCGGTCAGCGAGGCCAGGAAATTGAATATTCCTGTAGTTGCCCTGACTGACACCAACTGTGATCCCGATGGGATTGATTGTATCATCCCCGGCAATGATGATGCTATCCGTGCCATCAAGCTGATTGCCTCTCAACTTGCTGATGCCGTAATCGAAGGCAAGGCACGACGTGGTGAGGAGGAAGATGCCGGTGTCGAAGAACTTGAAGCGGCAATGTCCACTGAAGATGCGACTCCGCCAGAGAGTCCTGAAGCAGCTGCACCGGCAGAGAAGAGTACTCCGGAAGCTGCACCGGTAGAGAGTCCTGAAGCAACTGCACCTGTAGAGAGCACTGAGGAGAAACCGACAGAATAATCTCCCTGCTCAAAATAATATTGATTAGGGCCTGTTAAGAAATAAGTGTTGCATTTAGGCGCTCTGATTTGGGTTAGATTTGTACGATTTGATTGCACAAAACCGGAGGCGTAGCATGGCTACGTTGAGGATTTTGTAATTGAAAATCGT
>JAYEKB010000072.1:0-4910 GCA_034660835.1 Thermodesulfobacteriota bacterium | reverse complement strand
CTTTGCCCTGACCCTGCCACCATCCATTCCACTCTGGCAGGTTGCTGCCGGCATCAGCTTTGGGGTCATTTTTGCAAAAGAGGTTTTCGGTGGTGTCGGCCGGAACTTCATGAACCCTGCACTGGTCTCCAGGGCCTTTATCTTTTTTGCATACCCTGCCCAGATGACAGGTGATTCGATATGGACCGGAGTGGATGGCGTAACCAGTGCCACCGCCCTCAGTCAATTTGCCGCAGCCGGGCCGGGAGAAGTCCTGGACTCTCTTTCCGTTACCTGGCTCCAGTCCTTTCTCGGTGCTGTTCCCGGTTCCATGGGTGAGACTTCAACACTCGCCTGTCTCTTCGGCGCCTTCATCCTGTTGATAACAGGCATAGCTTCGTGGCGAATTATGCTGTCGATGCTCATTGGCGGGCTTATTTGCGCCACCCTTTTCTGGCTTCAGGAAAGCGCTGCAAATCCCATGTATGCAATCCCACCCCATTGGCACCTGGTTTTGGGAGGATTTGCCTTTGGCCTGGTCTTCATGGCCACGGATCCGGTTTCAGCTGCACATACGCCAACCGGGCAATGGCTGTTCGGCCTGATGATCGGAGTGCTTGCCATCCTTATTCGGGTGGCAAACCCCGCCTACCCTGAAGGCGTTATGCTGGCAATTCTCCTGGGTAATGTCTTTGCTCCTCTGTTTGACTACTCTGTTATCCGGGCCAACATCAGGAGAAGGAAGTTGCGTCATGGTTAAAGAATCCGTTGCCAGATCATATTATACCGTCCTTATCCTCGCCTTTATCTGTTCGGCGCTGGTTGCCGGTACTGCCGTCGGCCTGCGTCCAATGCAGGAAGCTAATCGGTTGCAGGATCAGAGAAAGAATATCCTCTACGCAGCCGGTCTCTATGAAACGGACAAGAGCATAGAGGAACTCTTTGCCCCCATTGAGACAAGGATTGTAGAACTCGCAACGGGCCGGTATGTACCTGCAGATCAGATAGATCCAGAGTCCTACAACCAGACCAGGGCCGCCTTGACTTCATCGGCTGGACGTATTCTGAAGAGTAATGAAGATCTTGCCGGATTGCATCGCATCGAAAAATATTCTCCTGTCTACCTGGTCAAAGATGACGGACAGCTCTCGCAGATCGTCCTGCCGGTACGAGGGAAAGGGCTCTGGTCTACCATGTACGCCTACGTTGCCATTGACAGGGATTTAACCACCATTCGCGGGGTATCCTTTTATGAGCATGGTGAAACACCGGGACTTGGCGGCGAAATCGAGAACCGAAAATGGCAGGATGGCTGGCAGGGAAAAAAGATATATACGCCGGAGGACGAGATGAAACTGACAATAGTTAAGGGGATAGTCGACGCATCCGGAGATCAGGCCCCCTACCGGATCGATGGACTTTCCGGGGCAACGCTTACGGCCGATGGTGTAAGCAGGCTGATGGAATTCTGGTTTGGAGACCATGGCTTTAAACCCTATTTTTCCCAATTGAAAAACAAGGATAACTCCAATGGCTGAAAGCAAAACAGAGTTGTTTATATGGCCGATATTTAAACGAAACCCGATTGCGCTGCTGGTTCTTGGAATATGTTCCGCCCTTGCCGTAACCGGTCAAATGAGTACCGCCTTTGTCATGTCCATCTGCGTGACACTGGTTGTTGCTTTTTCCAGCATGACAATTTCAATCGTTCGTTTCCAGATACCCGGCAGCGTTCGTATAGGTATCCAGATAATCGTTATCGCAACTATGGTTATCATAGTCGACCAGGTCCTCAAGGCCTATTCCTATGAACTCTCCAAACAGTTATCCATCTATGTCGGCCTCATCATTACTAACTGTATCGTTTTGGGCCGGGCCGAAGGTTATGCCATGAACAATCCTCCCGTTGCCAGTTTTATCGATGGACTCGGCAACGGCATCGGTTACGGCTTCATTCTCATGTCGGTGGCCTTTGTCAGAGAACTTCTGGGATCAGGCACCCTGTTTGGCTTTGAGATCCTGCCCCTGGCAACAAACGGCGGCTGGTATATGCGTAACGGCCTGCTGGTTCTGCCTGCCAGTGCGTTTTTTCTTATAGCCCTGCTCATCTGGATTCTTCGAACTCTTGACCCGGAACAACAGGAGAAAAACTGATGGCCCATTACCTTGACATTATTTTCAGATCCATATTTCTGGAAAATCTTCCCTTAAGCTTTTTCCTGGGGATGTGTACCTTTCTGGCCATCTCCAAACAGGTAAAAACCGCCGTGGGGCTGGGTTCGGCAGTGTTATTCATTATGGTCATCACCGTCCCCATCAATAACCTTATTCTCAACTACGTGCTCAAACCGGGTGGGCTCACCTGGGCCGGAAAACCCGATCTTGACCTGAGCTTTCTCGGCCTGCTCACCTATATTGCCGTTATCGCTGCCGTGGTACAGATACTTGAGATGGTGCTTGATCGTTTTGTACCTGCACTCTACAACACCCTGGGTATTTTCCTGCCGCTTCTCACTGTAAACTGCGCAATTTTCGGCGGCAGCCTCTTCATGGTGGAGCGTAATTACAGCTTTACTGAAAGTGTAGCCTATGGGATTGGTGCCGGCGGCGGATTTTTTCTGGCAGTGGTCTGTCTTGCCGGAATCCGGGAGCGGCTTGAGTATGCCAATCCGCCGTCCGGACTGCGTGGACTCGGACTCACCTTTATAACCACCGGGCTTATGGCTATGGCCTTTATGGGGTTGGCTGGCATGGACTTATCGTTTTGATGAAAACCATGAATTCATCATGGAGTACAACACATGAATGAAATCGTATTTGGGGTGATTTGCTTTTCAGGTATTCAGCTCATCCTTGTCACCCTCATCGTTGTTGCTAAAAAAACTCTGCTGCCGGGCGGCGAGATTACCATTGCAATCAACGAGATGAAAAAATTTGCCGCCTTGCCGGGAGGGAAACTGCTGACAACGCTTGCCGAGCACGGAGTCATTCTTTCCTCGGCCTGCGGTGGGGGTGGAAGCTGTGGTCAGTGCCGCTGTATTGTCAGGGAAGGTGGCGGCAGCATCCTGCCCACCGAAAGATCCCATATCAACAACAGGGAGGCAAAGAACGGCATGCGACTCGCCTGTCAGGTCCAGGTAAAACATGATCTGCTAATTGAGGTGCCGCCGGAAATGCTGGAGGCAAAAAAATGGCATTGCAGGGTTCAGTCCAACAAAAATGTAGCTACATTTATTAAAGAACTTGTCATCGATCTACCCGAGGGCGAGGAAGTCAATTTCCGGGCCGGTGGCTATATCCAGATTGAAGTACCGCCGCATAGTCTTGAGTATGCAAACTTTGACATAGATGAACGATTTCTCGCCGACTGGACCAAGTTCAAGATGTTTCAGTATCAGTCCCACGTACATATCCCGGTGACCAGGGCCTACTCCATGGCAAATTTTCCGGGGGAAAAGGGGATCATAAAGCTCAATGTGCGAATCGCAAGCCCTCCGCCAAGAAGCGAAACAGCCGTACCCCCAGGTCAAGTCTCCTCGTATATATTTAACCTGAAACCCGGTGACGAGGTCACAATAGCCGGACCCTTTGGCGAATTTTTTATGGATGACAGTGATTCCGAGGTAATGCTCATTGGCGGCGGTGCCGGAATGGCCCCTCTGCGCAGCCATATTTTTGATCTTTTTAAAGGCAAACAGACCAGACGCAAAGTTTCATACTGGTATGGTGGTCGTAGCCTGCAGGAAGTATTCTATGCTGATGAGTTTGAGGAACTGGAAAAAAAGCATGACAACTTTTCTTTCCACCTTGCCCTTTCCGACCCACAGCCTGAAGATAACTGGACAGGGTATACCGGTTTTATCCACCTTGTAGTTTTTGAACACTACCTCAAGGATCACCCTGCCCCTGAGGATATAAACTACTATCTCTGTGGACCACCGATGATGACTTCAGCTATATACGATATGCTTGAAGAACTTGGCGTTGAGAAGGAAAACATTCACGCGGACGACTTCGGATAATCGATGGACAATACTTATGGTACAGCCGTGACGGACTTGATAACAACTTTTTTACTAACCCTGATAATTACCTTCTGCATTTTACTCTGTACAGCAGTCCTCATCAGCTACTGTAAGAGAAGACAGAGCAGAACACGCCACGGCCTCACCGGCATGTGCCATCAGAGCGGCGGTACAATGTGCAGCAGCTGCAGTAAACAGTTACGTCCCGACTCCGACCACTGTGCTTGAATCCGTACCCTTACCAGGAAAGTAGAACTGTGATCGGGCAGTTACAATTGGTGATACGGCCCCGGATCATTCACTGCGCAGTACGTAACTGATCACGGAACTTATTGTTTTCGTAATATAGTAACTATAGTGTAGTAGCTCATATTTGATCTGACAGTTCTTGAAATAAGTTTTGATTTAATCTTACAGATTCAGGAAACAATCCTACCGAGCGTTTGCCTACCAGAACTTAACCTTAGGGTCCACTCAAAAATAACATCGACTTAAAGATTGGAGATATAACATTTAGAAGCAGCAGTGTACAATGGCAAGGGCTTCAATATGATTAACGAGGATTATGTAAAAACAGATAGATGAGGATATCCGGTGGCTTGACTTTTCTCACGCCATAATGTTATTATAGCAACAATAATACAAAAATTGTTGCTATGATAACATTATGAATAGGCCCAGATACAGTAAAAAGGATGCGGAGCTGTTTCTTATAAAGAATAAAATCAGCATGTTAAACGATTTGAAGGAAGCTGTTGGCACGAAAGTCGACATGACTGTTTTTCGAATTCTTAAAAGCCTGTCATCCAGATCAAGCTACTCGCATGGAGGGCGTTTTTATACACTCGACTCAATTGCTGAATTTGACGACAACGGACTCTGGTGCCATCTGTCCGTATGTTTTTC
>JAYEKB010000071.1:0-18284 GCA_034660835.1 Thermodesulfobacteriota bacterium | reverse complement strand
GTACGATTTGATTGCACAAAACCGGAGGCGTAGCATGGCTACGTTGAGGATTTTGTAATTGAAAATCGTACAAATATGACCTGAAGCAGAGATGCATAGGTGTGACACTTATTTCTTAACAGACCCTAACCTTATACCTTTTTAGGGAGAGTACAATGACTGACAAAACAGACCAAATCGAAAAGATTAAAGCATCCATTGAGCAGATGCGAGACGAAATTATGCTGAAAGCCCATCTTGGCAAAGCCGATGCCAAGGATGAACTGGCAGAGCTTGAAAAAAAGTGGGATTCTTTCCTGGCCGATCATAAGCCATTGGCCGATGAAGCAACGAATACAGCAGCCAAAGCCGGTGCAGCCCTTTTAGAAGTAGGCGAAGAGTTGAAAGCCGGTTATAAAAGAATGCGCAAACATTTCTAATTGGGGCAGGGATCAGAGATAACAGGAAGACTCCCCTCCCATGTTTCCACTTCACGACGAAAATCCAACTGTCAGGCGACCTGTTGCCACCATTATTATTATCGGCCTTAACGTAGCCGCGTGGTTTTTTCTGCAGGGGATGGGAAGTGCCCGGCCTCTGGCCGGCTCTCTTTGCCAGTTCGCTCTTTTCCCCGGAGATCTGCTGGGACTTATTCCGGCCGGTGTGGTCACTCCTGTTGGTGACGGGTTAGGTTGTGCATTGGGAAACAAATTATCATGGTATACTCCTGTCACATCCATGTTCATGCACGGCGGCTGGTTTCATGTCATCACCAACCTTTGGTTCCTTTGGGTTTTTGGTGACAACGTCGAAGATGCCATGGGGCCTTACCGTTTCCTGGCTTTTTATCTACTCTGCGGGCTGGCAGCGGCGGCAGCGCAGACAGCAACCAATCCCACCAGCATTATCCCGATGGTGGGTGCCTCCGGTGCCATTGGCGGTGTCATGGGTGCCTATGCACGCCTCTATCCAAGAGCACGAATACGCACGCTTGTTTTTGTCATGGTTGTTTCCGTACCTGCGATGGTGATGCTGGGCTACTGGCTTATTATCCAGATTCTTGGCGGGCTGCCTGCGCTTGGCGGTGAAGGGGGAGGCGTGGCCTTCTGGGCTCACATCGGCGGCTTTGTCAGCGGCCTCCTCCTCATCGGTCTATTTCGCAGGCCGGAGTATGTGAGACAGCATCTTCACTACGGCCGGTAATGTTGTCTTAAGGCCTGTAAAGAAATAACATGGCCAATCTTACATCTTATCTTCGGGCCATCTTTGGATGTTGTTCAATCGTAAAATCCTCGAAGTAGCCCAGCTACGCCTGCTTTTTTTTCTCAATCACAACATCAAAATTTAACCCAAATATAAGCGTAATATCAGCCATGTTTTTTTCTTACAGGCCCTTACTCGACTTTGTCACGTTTAAAACGTGCTTTGATCTTGTTAACCAATTGACGTGAACGGCGTATCACAAACAAAGAACCGCCGGCAAGCACAAGGAGAAAGACAAAGTTGAACCACGGGATATGCTTGTAGTCCCTCGGTACCTGTTTCAGGCTGATTAGATTGGGATACATGTCAAAGATATGGATGCGCCATCCATAGTATTTGAGCAGAACCCAAGGTTTGCCTTCAGCGGTTGCAAAGGTCTGCGCCTCGGCCGTGATATCGGCGCTGTTGAATTTCATGTACGGCGGCCATCCCCAACCCGTATCTTCATTGCGAAATACCTCGACCTTTTCGCTTTTCGATTGTGCATTGATAAAGCGCACATCCCTGACTGTAACCCTCTTTCCCTGGGAATTGTCGGCTGACTTTCCCCTGGCAGTCGAGTCCAACCGCTTAACGTCGGTGCCGACGATTTGCGCCACCTGGGTTCGCGGCATATTATAGTGAAGAACCACTGCCACCAGCACAATGAACAGAGCCTGCAGCACATATTTTACCGTTGTTGAAGCTTTCATTATTTTTCCTCTAAGCTATCTGCTGGTTGCCTGAAAAGAGCGTTTGCTCAGCTTGAAGGGATACTTATGTACTTCCAGCTCAGGCAGGTGACATATTATCATGTCATCTTCGGGGAATGTCAATATGAAAACCAGACGTCATGCCCAGCCTTCCGGGCGTTCTCTGGCGGATTTTTGAAAAATCCTGTGAATCCTGTGCATTGACCGGAAGTAAAAGGTGATCTGAGTGAAATTAAATCAGGAACGGGCGGCAATTGCGTTTTGAAAGCAGGGGGCGACTCAATTCATAAATCTGTTGAGCCGCCGTATATTTACGGGCAAGGATCACATGTTCTTTTGGGGTCGTTTCATTCTTTCGTTTTCCAATAATTCTCTTTCGGTTTTTGTCTTGCCGTCTCGGCCGCCGCACAAAATTCCTCTTTGGCAAGCAGGCCTTCAGCAGAGAAAAGTCCGGTAGCAATGCCGTACAGTACTAAGAGTTTTTGCTCCTGCAGGCGCTGGTCTTCAGGAGACATGGCCTCAAGTTTTTTATCATTAAAAATCTTAAAAGCTCCAACAAATTTGTCTTTATCTACCTCAAACCCTGCACAGATATCTCCTGTTGCAGTGGCAAAGGCAAGTTCTTGGATAGTTTTTTGCTGTTCATCCGTAAGATAGCTTTGAGAAAGAATATCAAGACGCTGCCAGGCGGGATTGATCTTATCGAGAATATATTCTTCCTTGGGTCCTGCATAGGCATTAACAGCAAATACCAATGTCAGTGCGATAGCGAGTTTTATCGTATTCACCTGTATCCTCCTGTTTATTATTAATAGCGACGGTGATGGTAGTGATGGTGATAGGACGGACGATTAGAATACTCATGGCGATAGTGATGAGTGTCTACCACCGAGCCTACATAAGCAGCTGTACCGACCGCTGCCATCGTCTTACCGGGAGCGAATTCCCGCTGTCCGGTGTAGGGATTATAGTTTGTGCAACCGCTCAATGCTGCCAGCAGAACAGCAACGCACAGGATAACCATGGCAGACCTGGTTCTTAAAATGAGTCGTGCTTTCATTTAGTTCCTCCAAGTTGGTTGATCGAAAATCAGATTAACGACAGGAGCATATTGGATAAGCTTAGAAAATAATTTTATAATTATTCTTCCTAAAAGTCAACCCTTATCATGCTAGTTCCGGAACTCCGTCCCCGGAACTCCGTCCCCGGAACTCCCCTGAACTCCCAACATCCAGCCCCTGTTCGGCGAAGTATCCCTGTTGAACAGCAGCATAGAAACCGGCAAATTCAAACTGGTGTTTTCAGGAGAGTTGCAGGGAGACTTTTTCCAGAGGGGGAGGGGCCGGTGTCTGCATCGAAGCAGTGGCAATCGAGGCTGCAATACAAAATACCAGGACAACAGGTAGAAGAACAGTACGAAATGTGCAGAGAGTCTGGCGCATTATTTTTTTCGGTAAACTCATTTTAAGAAAAACACCGTAAACTGAACTTGCAGACGTGTAGTTTTTAGCCCGTATATTTCACAAGTCGAGGTGGCTGCAGATGCGCTGAGCACCTGAGAAAGCCATAGTCCCCTATGCTTACTCAGGTAGCGACAAAGCAGGTGCGGCTGCATCGGCTTGCCTTCGGTGAACACGTTGCAAATTTTCAAGAAAAAAATATATCGAAATTATCACCAAAAATTCCATATGTTATGCTGCTTGGAGCAAAGTGTTCATGAAATATGCGGGTTAGAAGTTCATCCCGCTCTGGTAGCCATTATTAAAACAGACAGGGGAAACAATAACAACGCAGATAAAACAGAGTAAAAATGCAGTATGTAAGTAGGTGTTTCGGAGTCTGCGTTTACCTGTCGGCGGGGTGGGCGGCAACTTGGCTGATGTTGACCCGGCTACGCTCTTACCTGAATAAAACAGGAGGATAACGGGTGGATTTCTTTAGTCGGATATCAGGAAAAAGGGTATTCACTTGTTGCGGCTTTTTGATAAGATAAGATGTATTTCTGGTCTGGATTGAGTAGTATTCCTGATAGATTGAGATGTTTTCCGGGGTATACATTGCAATGCCTGCTCGACGCTTCGGCAGGTTTTCATAATTCCTGGTCAGTCAAGACGACAAGCAACAGACCTTGTTCCACGGCAATACAACCATTCTCTTCAATGAAAACATTGCTGATTCCAAGGGTTGATGCAAAGGAAAGGGTGTGATTGGTCAGGGGGTATTGAAAACCGGTAAGCGTTACTCCTTCAACCTGCCCGCCTAAAGGGAGTAAAGAAATCCTGCTGCCAACTGGTGCGCTCAGGTTCAGCTGTTCATTATCTCGCAGTAGGTCAATCCTGGTCTGGTTATCATAGAGTGTAATCCGCATGTTTGCGTAGGCTGCAACGGCCGGCAGGAGCAGGTTGGCAAAGCTCATATCCCAGCGGCCGCCCAAGGCTCCGAACAGGGAGACAGTGGTTGCCCCGAGCGAGCAGGCAAGATCAAGGGCCAGCTCCAGGTCTGTCTTGTCTTTGTCCTTTGGGTGGTGCTGCAGGGAAACTCCATCGGCAATGGCTTTATTGACGAGATGTTCCAGAGCGGAATCCAGATCTCCCAGCAGGACATGGGGTTGGACATTCAGATATTCGCAATGGCTGATGCCGCCATCAACAGCAATGATCAGCTCAGCCTGATCGGCCAGTTTTACTGCAATCGACTGGGCGCCTAACTCACCATTGGCAAAGATAACGGCCTTCATCCTGTTTGCTCCCTGAGCGGTACCATTGCCGATGAGTTGATGGTTAAAGAAATTGCTGCACCGATTTTCGGAGGAGCAGGATCAATGGGCAGATCAAAATGGAGCAGCAGGTCATTTACCTGAATTTCCATGGAATAGACCTGACCCTGAAACTGTCGACCTGCAACCCGGCCGGTAAGTTGTGGCAGGGTGCTGTCCTCGGTTTGCGCTGCCGATAACCGGGCTCCTTCCGGACGGATAAGGAGTTTTCCTGCATAGGCATGCTGCTCTGCCGGAAGTTGATCAAAGAGTTCTTTTAATGGATGAAGTGTACAGTCAATCAGGTTGCAAAAACCGAGAAAACGGGCAACAGCTGCTGTTTTTGGTCTTCGATACACTTCCTCCGGTCCGGCAAACTGTTCCAGACGTCCCTGGCGGAGGATGGCTATGATGTCGGCCACGGCAAAGGCCTCGCTCTGGTCATGGGTGACAAAGACCGCTGTTACCTTTTGACTTTTCAGAATTGAGCGGATCTCACCAGCCAGCCGGTCACGCAGTACCCGGTCCAGGGAGCCCAGCGGCTCGTCAAGGAGGAGCAGTCGCGGTTGCGGGGCAAGGCTGCGGGCCAGGGCCACCCGCTGCCGTTCCCCGCCCGACAATTCGTCGATGCGGCGGTTTTCTTTTCCCTGCAGTCCGACCAGGGCAAGCATGTCCCGGACTCGCTGTTGTTGCTTGTCCGGAGACCATCTGGCCATTTCCAGGCCGAAACATATATTGTCAGCCACATTTTTATGGGGAAACAGAGCGTATTCCTGGAACATCATGCCGAATTGACGTTTGTGAGGCGGTGTGGTTGCCATGTCTTTACCATTGAACAGCAACTGTCCTGCATCCGGCTGTTCCAGGCCGGCCAGCAGTCTGAGCAGCGTGGTTTTACCGGAGCCGGAAGGTCCGAGCAGACAGAGGATTTCTCCTTCTTCAAGGGAAAAAGAGATATCACGGACAACGGTTGTCCCGTCATATCTCTTGGAAACTCCATCGACTTGCAGCAGATTTTTCATTGTTTAGCAGCCTGTAGTTTTTCAAGGAGAATAAAAGCACAAGCGGTCACCAGCATCAGGATAACACTCATGGCCATGGCCTGGCCATAGTTGAGTTCTCCCGGTTTGCTCAAGTACCTGAAAATGGCTACAGGCAGAGTCGGCGTCTGCGGCCGGGTAACAAAAGTTGAGGCCCCGAATTCTCCCATGCTGATGGCAAAGGCAAATACTGCGGCAGCCAGCAGAGCCTTGCTCAGCAGCGGCAGATCGATGGTCAGCCTGACCCGCAGGGGTGATGCGCCAAGCATGGCAGCGGCTTCCCGGAGTTCGGCCGGTATCCGGCGCAGGCTGGGCAGCAGGCTGCGGATAACAAAAGGAAAGGCAACCAGGGTATGGGCAAGGATAACCAGCAGGACTGAATCGCGCAGGTTCAGCGGCGGCTTGTTCAGGGTGATGATATAACCAAAACCAAGTGTTACGGCCGAGGTCGCCAGGGGCAGCATGATGATCGCATCCCACAGGGCGGCGCCTTTTTTTTCCGGCAGGGCCAGAAAGGCGGCAGCCGACAGGCCAAGCAGCAGGGCCAGCAGCATGGTTGCCAGGGCAAAACCAACAGAGTTGAGTATTGCAGCAAACGGGGGCACAAAGAACAGGGAGTCTGTCTGCCCGGTGAATAATGCCGTGTAGTAGGCAAGTGTCCAGCCATTTTCGCCGAGTAGAGAGCGAAGGACAAGGGCCAGCAGTGGAGAAAGCAATAACAGGGTCATGAACCCGAGGTTGGCACCGATAACAATTTTTTCCATCCCGGTGCGGGCAACTCTCATCTGTCTGGAGCCGTTGCCGCCAAACCAGGAAAGGTCTGCACCCTGGGAGAGGTTTGCATGCAGCCACATCAGGCCGAAATTGATCAGGATCTGGATCAGTGAAAGGGTGGCAGCCATGGGCAGGTTGAACAGATGGACGGACTGGCGGTAGATCTCCACCTCAAGGGTCGCGTACTTAGGCCCTCCCAGGATCAGGACAACACCAAAGCTTGTAAAACAGAAGATAAAGATAAGCAGGGCGGCCGAGCTGATTGCCGGCATGAGCAGGGGCAGAGTAATTTTTGAGAAAATCTGCCGTGGCGAGGCACCCAGCATACCGGCGGCCTGCTGCAACTCAGGAGCCAAACCTGCCCAGTAGCCGCCCACAATGCGCATGACCAGTGCGTAGTTGTAAAAGACATGGGCCAGAATAAAAAAGGAAATGGTCTGATCAATATGGATGGGTGGGGACGGTAAGTGAAACCCGTTCATCAGCACGGTGTTGACCAGGCCTCCGTCTCCAAGCAGAGCTCGGAATGCTGCCGCTGTAACCACGGTGGGCAGCACAAAGGGAACCGTGGTCATGACGCGGATCAGTCCCTTACCCGGAAAACTGTACCGGGCATAAATATACGCCCCGGGCAGGGCGACTACCAGGGTCAGCAGGGTGGAGAGAGCGGCCTGCCAGCAGGTGAACCAGAGGATGCGCAGGTAGGCGGGCGTGCTGAAAAACCGGCCAAGCCCGCTGTTGGTCCATGAACCGTCCGGGAAAAAGCTGACAAAAAAGATCTTGAGCAGAGGATAGAAATAAAACAGGCTGAGAAACAGCAGCGGGGCGACCAGCAGAAGCCAGCTCTTTTGTATTCGGTTTTTATTCATACCGAGATTGGGGCACAAAGAAAATAAGTCCTGTTATACTGGCTCTCAAGCCTCGGCTTGGGAGCATTACACGGGAAGCTCAAGCTTCCAATATGGGCACCCAGGCCGGAGCTTGGGTGCCAGCGAAAAATCTTTGCGCCTTCGGAGTCTGCGCTACCTGCGTGAGAAAAAAATCTCTGCGCACTCTGCATCTCTGCGGTGAAGAAGTTTATTAACCATTAATCATCAACGCAGGACAGTAGTGGTCCATGCCTCCAGCCATGCCTCCCTGTTTTTTTCAATGGCGGCCGGTGACACTGATGCCGGATACTCGGCAACGCGTGCATGTTGTGTAAATACCGGCGGTAGGGCCGCAGTCTGGTTGACCGGAAAAACAAACATCTGCAGGGGAATGTCCTCCTGAAACGGGCGACTGAGCATGAAATCAACCAGCATTTGAGCCAGTTGCAGCTTTTTTGTTCCCTTCAGGATACCGACAAACTCTATCTGCCGGAATGCGGAGTTGTCACTGACCACGGCACCTGTTGGGGGGCTCTCCATAGGTTTTTCAGCATAGTAGACAACCGCTGCCGGGCTGGATGCGTAACTGACCACAATGGGCCGGCTGCCCTTGGAGGCTGAAGTGAAGTGTCCATAGTAGGCATCTTCCCAGCCATTGGCCACCAGAACATCGTTGTCACGGAGCTGTTGCCAGAAATTAAGATAACCGTTTTCACCAAATCGTCCGATGGTTGCCAGTAGAAAGGCCATTCCCGGTGAAGAGGTGGCCGGGTTTTCTACAACGGTCAGTCCTTTGTAGGCCGGTTTAACCAGGTCGGCAAGGTCAGTGGGTGGGGCCAGGTTTTTTTCAGCAAACCATTTTTTATCATAGTTGAGGCAGACATCCCCGTAATCCACAGGCAGCAATCGTTTTTGCTCGTCCAGTCTGAATCGGGTTGGTATATCCTTCAGCTGTGGAGAGTTGTACGGTTCAAAGATATCTGCGCTGATGGCCCGGCTGAAAAAGGTGTTGTCCACCCCGAAAAAAACATCGGCCATCGGGTTTTTTTTAGAGAGAATCGCCTGGACAAGTGCTGCCCCGGCATCTCCAGCCTTAAACACCCGAAGCTTGACCCGGTTTTGCTCTTCAAATCGGGCAATCAGATCCTTGCTTATATTAAAGCTGTCATGGGTCATAAGGGTGAGGGTTTCCTCTGCTGTGCTGACAACCGGTAGAAGAAGACAGGTCATGGCCAGAAAAAACAGGATAACAGGGTTGTGTCTCATCATGATTTTGTTGTTGAAAGGTAAAAAATGAGGACAAAAAAAGCCGTCCACCGGAAGCGGACGGCTGAAATGCTGAAAAAATTCCTCCGCCGGCATTATCCGGATCAGGTGTGACGGTCGGGCTTTTTGCCCCTCTCAGCCCGGTTTCCCGAGCTCCCGTGTAGCTGTAAACTAATCTATCAGATACAGAGTAGAATAATTCTGCTGGAAAATCAACGTTAAACCCAACAGGCTGTGCCGTCATCAGGAACAGATCACACCGGTAACCGTTTATTACTGCAACGTGTTGCATTTGACAAAATCAGGCAAAACGAATAAACTGGTCTTAAACTAGTCTATCTGGAGGCGGTTATGGAAACCATCGGTGCTTATGAGGCAAAAACGCATCTTCCCCAATTACTGCGACGAGTGAGTAAGGGGGAAAAAATAACAATCACCAAACATGGGGTTCCTGTTGCAATCCTGCAGGCTCCTGAGGCCTGCAGGAAAGGTCCTGCCAAAGAAGTTATTGATCAGATGCGTCAATTCAGGCGCAATCATTTTCGTGGTGACCTTTCCATTCGGGAAATGATCGATGAGGGCAGACGTTAATGGCTGATTTTGTAATAGATAATTCGATAGTAATGTCATGGTGTTTTGCTGACGAAGAAAACGGCTATGCCGACCTGGTTCTCGGAAGATTGGAATCGCAGGAAGCGTGTGTCCCGGCAATATGGCCTCTTGAGGTTGGTAATGTACTCCTTGTTGCTGAACGCCGAAAACGTCTCAGTGAGGCTGATAGTGTACGGTTTTTAGAGTTACTCCACGACTTACCCATAACTGTAATTCAGGAACCTCCTGAAAGAATGTGCAGGGAAATCGTTTTCCTGGCAAGAGAGCAGAAACTCTCCACCTATGATGCTTCGTACCTGGACTTGGCGATGCGTAAAGGGCTGCCTGTTGCAACGCTGGATACATCCTTAAAACAGGCAGCTTCGCAATGCGAAGTAACTCTTTTTTACCCACCAGATTTTTAAGTTTGCGATACAGGTCGCTCGATAATGATGTTTACTTTTCTTCATGCCGCTGACATTCATCTGGACAGTCCGCTTAAAAACCTCGCTGCTCGCGAGGAAGCTCCTGTTGAGACTATTCGGGGTGCAGCCCGACGAGCCTTTGACAATCTTGTTCAGCTGGCAATTTCGGAGGAGGTGAGTTTTCTTCTGCTGGCAGGAGACCTGTACGACGGCTCCTGGAAGGATTATAATACCGGGCTCTTTTTCATTGACCGCATGCGCAGGCTTCGCCAGGCCGGTATCCGGGTTTTCCTGGTTTCTGGAAACCATGATGCGGCTAGTCGAATCACCAAAGCGCTCCGGTTGCCGGACAACGTGGTTCATTTTACCAGCCGCAGTCCGCAAACCGTTCTGTTGGATGATCTGGAAGTTGCCATTCACGGCCAAAGTTACCCACGCAGGGCAGTCAGTAAAAACCTGGCCCTGGCCTACCCTGACCCTGTACCCCATCTGTTCAATATAGGTCTGCTGCACACAGCCCTTTCCGGCCGTCCCGGCCATGAACCGTATGCTCCCTGCAGCCAGGGAGATTTGATCCATAAGGGCTATGATTACTGGGCGCTGGGACATATCCACCAGCGGGAAGAGGTTTGCCGGGACCCCTGGATTCTCTTTCCCGGCAACCTGCAGGGACGTCATATTCGGGAGAGAGGCCCTAAAGGCGCGACCATGGTCCGGGTGGAAAACACTCAGGTCAGCGAAGTGTCAGCCAGGGAACTTGATGTGGTTCGCTGGAGTTTCAAGCGGGTGGACTGTAGTGAGGTCAGCTCAGAAGAAAAACTGATGAAAGTGGTGGGTGATGCTTTCCGGCAAGAGGTAGAGCAGGCCGACGGCCGTCCGCTCATGCTGCGTCTGGAGTTGCACGGTCCCTGTCCGTTTCACGGGGAATTACTGCGAGACAGTCGTTATTGGGAGAGCTGTCTGGAGGGGCTGGCCATGGATATGGGTGATCTCTGGCTTGAAAAAATTCTCTTTCATACTGGGAGGTCACAGACAATCGAACCGACGGCCCTGGAAGGTTCTCCCTTGGAGGGGTTTCTCAAGTCCATCGGGGACATGGAAGCTGAACTTTTTGAGGTCTCTGAGCTGAAGACCCTGTGCAGCCGCCTGCCTGCAGAACTGCTCAAAGAGCAGCCGCTTATCCCTGAAGATGGTGAAGCACGTCAGATTCTACAGGCAGAAATTCGGGACATGGTGCTTGCCAGGATTTTGCAGCAGGTGAACAGGTGAGAATCAATTGTCTTGATATTTCGGCTTTTGGCCCCTTTACCGGCATGGTCCTTGATTTTTCTGCAACAGGCTCTGATCTGCATGTGATCTATGGTCCCAACGAGGCCGGCAAATCCAGTGCCCTTCGTGCCCTCAAGGCCTGGTTGTTCGGTTTTCCTGAGCGTACCCGCGATGATTTTGTCCATCCCAGAAATGCACTGCTGGTCGGCGGCGAGTTGAGTGAGTCCGGGAAAGTGCTGACTTTTTTTCGGCGCAAAAAGCGCAAGGGTGATGTGGTGGATGCAGAGGGAAACCCCATGGACCCGGCCCTGCTCACCCCTTTCCTCGGAGGTCTTGACCTTTCCCTGTTTGAATCTCTGTACGGTATAGACCATGATATCCTGGTTCAGGGCGGCCGGGAAATTCTGGCCCGGCAGGGTGAAATCGGCGAGACACTGTTTTCTGCAGGAGCCGGACTTGGTTCCCTGCACCGGGTCTTGGAGGAAATGGAAGCGGAGAAAGATGCACTCTTCCGTAAGCAGGCCCAAAAACCCAGGATCAACCAGGGTATCAGCCTGCATAAGAAATTGACAAAAAAAATCCGGGAATTGTCTCTAACCCCGGAACAGTGGCAGGAGCATGCCGACAGGCTTGATCAGGTGAGCCGCGAGCTTGAGGATGCCAATAGCAAACGGTTGCAACTCGACCACAGGCGGCAGCGCCTTGAGCGGCTGCACAGGAGTGTGCCCCTGTTTGCCCGGCGGAAAAGAGTAGTGGAACAACAGCAGGCCCTGAGCGTTTTTCGTTCTCTGCCACCGGATTTCAGCAAACAAAGGAGTGAAATCCAACAGGAACTGCGCAGTGCAGGTCAACGACTTGACCTGGCCGGGGTCCGCAAAAAGCTGATTACGGGCAGGCTGCAAAAGCTTTCTCCGCACAAATCGCTCATCGAAAAGTCCGCTCGTATTGAAGAGGGTTTTCAGCGACTGGGAGAATACAGCAAGGCGAAAAAAGACCGTCCCCGTCTCGAAGGAATGCAGGCAGTGCTCTTGAAGGAGGCTGACCGGTTGCTTCGGATAATTGCACCGTCTCTCACCGTAAAGCAAAGCGAACAACTCCTACCTGTTGTCCAGCAGAAAAAGAAAATTATTGAGCTGACCTCCCGTCACGAGGCCCTGCTGCGGGCACAAAGGGATGCGGACACCAGGCTGACCACTGCAACACAGCACCTTGAGAAGACAGAAAAAATCCTTGCCGAGCTGCAGGAACCCGGGGATTGGTCACAACTTAAAATGACTGTCAGCAGGGGACGCAGGGCAGGAGACATTGACAAACGCATCCGGGAACTGGGTCGGGATCGCGACACAAAGCAGGATGCGTTTGCGCTTCGCCTCAAACAGCTTGGACGCTGGCAGGGAACGGACAGAGAACTGCGTGACCTTGAATTACCGATTGGTCAAACCATTCAGTTGTTCCAGGATGAACTGCTGGGACTGGAGCAGGAAACCAGGCTGCTCAACACGCAGGCGCATGAGATTGAGGATGAGCTGCTCACGGTTCATACCCGGCAGCAGGAACTCATCTATGGCGGTGAGATTCCAAGTGAAGGCGAACTGCAGGAGGTGCGTAAGCGGCGAGATCAAGGCTGGCAGCTCATCTGCCGCAACTGGCTTGACAAGGAAGATATTTCAAAAGAAGCTACCCTCTATGCTCCCGATACTGAGTTAGGCGAGGCTGTTTCCGGCCTGATCCTGCAGGCGGACACTATCAGCGATCGTCTCCGCCTTGAGGCCGACCGGGTGCATGGGTTTGCAGCCTTACGATCCAGGGGAGAAGAGCTTAAGGTGCGTCTTCAGAGAAATAGAGATACGCAGCAGGAAATCAACACGGCTCTTAATCATCACAGGGAGGCCTGGCGGATTCTCTGGCAGCCCCTGGGTAGTATTCCTGGTACTCCGAAGGAGATGGCAGACTGGCGAATTGAGATGGAGCAGTTGCAGCAACAGGTTATGGAGCTGGCAGGGGTTCGTAAGAGTATCACTGAGCTGGACAAGGAGAGGAATAAGCTGCTGCAGGGAATCAGGGCTGAGCTTACCGGTAAAGAGTTTTTCGTAGCGGAGGGTCCGGAACTTGCGCCTATGCTTACGGCAGCTGAAGCCTTACTTGACAACCTGCAGCGCGAGCGGGAACACTATCAACAGACTTCTCGGGATCTCCAAAGCCAGGCAGAACTGGTCAAGCAGGCAGAGCGAGAACGTGAACGGATTGAACAGGACCTGGAACAGTGGCAGGTTAAGTGGCAGCAGGCAGCAAGGATACCCGGGACGGCAACTTCTTTTGAACCCGATGCGGCCCAGGATTTGCTGGACACTGTTGAGCGAATTTTTTCGACACTGAAGGAATCAAATGAACTGGAGAGCCGCCTGCACGGTATTGACCGTGACTGCCTTCAATTTGAAGAAGAAATCGAGGATCTCAGCCGGGAGGTTGCGGCTGACCTGATGGCGCAGCCGGTCACCAGGTGCGTACGGCAACTGCACGACCGACTGACAGCGGCCAGAAAAGAACAGACCCTGCATGACAATTTTAAAATTGAATCCGAGGAGCTGGACAAGGAGATCCAGGAAAGTAAACTTGCACTGAAGAGCGGGCACAAAGAGCTGGACAAGCTGCTAATTATTGCCGGATGTAAGGGCGAGGATGAGTTGGTCAAGGCTGAACAGGATGCTGCCGACCACAGGCGATTGGCCGAGCAGATCGAACAGATCGAACAGGATTTGCAGCAGGTTGCAGGAGAGGTAAGCCTTGAAGAGTTGTCTGCGCAGATAGATGAGATTGACAGTGACAGTCTGCCCGGAGAGCTGCATGCACTGGAAACCGAGATCAGCAGAGAACTCGATCCGGCCATTCAGAACCTTGCTGAACAGAAGGGTGAAGCAAAAAAAGTGCTTGAGCAGATGGACGGCAGTGAGCTGGCTGCGGCTAAGGCGGAAGAATTGGAAAACAACCTGGCTGCGCTGCGGACGAGTGCGGACCGTTTTCTCCGACTGCAGGTAGGAGTGGTTATGCTCCGCCGGGAGATAGAAAACTTCCGCCAAAAAAACCAGGATCCGGTCCTGACCATTGGTTCCCGGCTCTTTGCTGAGCTGACCATGGGTTCATTCAGCGGCTTGAAAACAGATGTGGATGGCCGGGGTGAGCCGGTTCTGGTAGGTATTCGCGGCGACAGTCGGAAGACATCCCTTGGCGTGGAGGCCATGTCCACTGGCAGTCGCGACCAGTTGTACCTTGCCTTGCGGCTGGCCAGCCTGCAGCATAGGGCGGAAAATGGTCAGTCCATGCCCTTTATTGTCGATGATATCCTGATCAACTTTGACGATGCCCGCTCTGCAGCCACCCTGCAGGTACTGGCTGAACTGGGCAAGAGCAACCAGCTGATCCTCTTCACCCATCACCAACAGGTTGCCGATCAGGCCGGAGCTTTAAAAGGAGTGCAAATCCACGAACTGAGCAAATAGCTCTTCTTGAAAGCTGATCAGGAACCCTTTATTTACGAAAGCCGACCGTAGGTTTCCCTTTTGGTTCAAAGTTTATGCCCGGTTCACAGATCAGCAGATTATCTTCCTTGATCGAGAAGTTATCCAGTAGATAACCGTGCACATTTTGCGCCCGTTTATCGGCAATGTCCCGCAGTTCTTTTCTTGCCGCATTATCTTTAAGGATTTTCTGCTGGGTTTGTGCATCTCGTTTGACGTTACCGGACACTTCCCAGATCAGTGCCCTTGAACAGATGGAATAATCCTGATCCTTGTCTTTTTTTATCTTCTTGCCGATACCCTTCAGGATTTCCTTGTGCCCATCAGTCAGCTCGCTTTCTCCTTCTGCAAATTCAAGGTGTGGCAGATCCGCATCAATGACTGCTTGTCCAACCTTCAAGCCCACATAGGCAAGAGCGCCGGCAGGACCCAGTACGGTGTAGGCGAGGTAGGGCGTTACGCTGACCGCAATGGCCTTGCTCAGAGCCGTGACCAGGATGTCGGTGGGGTTGACGCTGAGGTGGTTCAATGGGCCGGAAACAGGGACGTTGAGATCAATATCCCCTTTGTTGTCCCGCAGCATGGTAAGGGCCATGTCCAGGGGAACAGGCAGTTCATTGTTGAGCTTGGCCAGCATCTCCTCGCTGACCGTTTCCGACTTGCCCTGCTGAAAGACCAGGTTGTTTTTCAAGTCCAGTTTACCGCCGCTAATTTTCAGGTCTGAAGTCACGTTCAACTGCCCTTTTACAAACTTTGTACCAATGGCATCAATGACGTACGGTGAGAGTTTCTCAAGGGAATAGTTGCGAAGATGAATTTTTGATTCTATGAGGAATTTCTTGCCAAATGGCGCACAGGAACCGGAAATATCCAATGGGGCATAATTATCAAATTTTCCCTTAACCTTGTAGGTGAAGGGAGTTTTCGGCTTTGAAAAATCAATATTGTTGATCTTTACGGTTTCCAGGACCAGTGCAGTCTGAAAAGGAACCGAGGTTGCCTTATCGATAAATTGAAATCCACTCTTGCCGGTGACGGCAATGGTGTTGATTGTAACTGGAGGCGGTGCTGTTTTTTCCTTTTTTTGTTTCTGCTTTGAGGCAGCTTTTTTCTTTTTCCCTGCAGGGGAT
Organism: Thermodesulfobacteriota bacterium; assembly: GCA_034660835.1. Classification (GTDB taxonomy): domain Bacteria; phylum Desulfobacterota; class Desulfobulbia; order Desulfobulbales; family Desulfobulbaceae; genus Desulfobulbus_C. The sequence goes on along the minus strand of JAYEKB010000071.1, from coordinate 2,716 downwards.
TTAACCCTGGTGTATTTCCCCTGGAGAGCGTCCAGCGTGATTTTGTCGCAGAAAAAACCCTCGTCCAGTGACCAGGCAATTGTACCAGCCTTCAACTTGTTCAGCGTTACCTCCGGTTTCGCCTTTTTGCCATTCTTTGTAAGAAAGGCCCCCTTGGATGTAGTCAGAGAATCAAGGGAAACCTTCAGCGGCTGTTCGACTTTGATCTTGCTGCCGGTGATTGTATCGACTTTGGCCAGCAGAGTTTTGCTTTGGCTATCAAGGACTGTTGAATTTTTGATATGCAGTGTGTCAACCGTTGCGCCGGTAAAATCAGCGCTGGCCAGGTTCTTCAGGGTTATTTCGGGCACTGATACACCAATGGGCTGCGACTCAGTTGCCGGAACCTCCAGGTTGCTCAGGGTGACGGTGTCAACCCGGAGTCCACCGTCTGCAGTGCCGGTAAGACCCTGAACAGCAGTTTTTTCAAGCAAAATAAGGGGGGAATCGTCACTTTCCACCTGCAGCTTGTTGGCCAGCAGTGACGCCTTCCCGCCAAATTTTATCTGTTTGCCGATTTTCAGCTGGGCTTTGTGGGCGGTGAGGTTGAGATCCTGCTGTTGAATCCGGATTTTTTGTTCTTCAAGCATGGTTGCCAAGTTAGTTCCTTTCAGGGTGCCGTCCAGCGATACAACAGAGGTGTTGCCGGTGGCCAGCAGATAGTCACTCTGGCCCTGCCATGAGAGTGAACCGCTGCTGCTGGTAGTGCCGGCGATGGCAACAGAGGTGTTGTCAATCTGCAATTGTCGACTTTCATGTGACACCTTGATATCCCTGCCAATGGTAATTCTGGTTTCCCCGTCTGCGAGGAAGGAGTCTTCCTTGAGTTCAAGCAATTCAGGGATGGTCAGTTGATGATTGTCCCCATTCATGAGGCCGTCAACCAGGATGGTTATCGGCTCATCGTCGATGCCAAGATCTATGTCAACCTTGCCCTGCCAGGAAGCCTGTTTGGTATCAGTGTGCAGGGAAAAGCCTTTACTGTCAAAACTGTAGGCAGGTTTCCGGATTGCAAATTTGCCATCGGTGATGATGGTCTGCCTGTCTGACCCTCCTTCCATCCGGTATTCAACATGCCCCTGCCAGTCAAGGCCGGACTCGTTGACCTTCATGCCGGGCAGGTTAAGAGCAAAGTCGCCTGAGCTTAAGTCTGCATCCGTTACAACGGCAACACCGTCGGTAATGGAAACCCGGGTTTTGCCCTTGAGTTGCAGCTGTTTTTCCAGCAGATCAAGGTTTGCTGGCGGAACGCCGACGGCAACATCTTCACCCTGCAGTATCCCATCAACATCTATAACTATATTGATATCCGCATCCTGCTCATACTGAACCGTTCCCTTATAGGTAACCGAAGGACTTTTTGTGGAAAAATCAGGGCTGCCGATATCTGTTTCGACAGCGTTGATAGTGCCCTCATACTTAGCGGCAATTTCTTCCTCATCGGACAGGGAAAACTGGATTTTCCCGTCCAGAGAGATAGAACCGGCAAAGGGATCAAGGAATATCTCCAGCAGTTTCTGGAGATATCCCAACCTGTAGTCATCAACTTTGATGTGACCACCGACGACAACCCCGGAACTCAGGTCAATTCTGTCGAGTTCAAGGGACAGCGGTGCATCATTGATACGTCCCTGCAGCTCAAGATGGCTTGGTTGACTTGAGCTGCCGGTTGTAATATTGCTCAACACTGCATGGTCGATATGTATTGTTTTCTGCAATTTCGGCATGGTGAAGCGCACCAGGCAGTCTTTGAGCTCAACATGACTTGCCCGAAAGAGCCAGCCGGCATCATTTTCCGGAGCCGGTTCTTCAGTTTCTTCAGACGATGAGGGAAAAATGGAGATGGAGCCGATACGAAGGGCGCCATTGTCATTGAGTTCAATGTCCAGAATCAGACCGGACAGTGTCCCCGTCTCTAAATAGCCCTCTTTTTTAAACAGGGAGCTCAGCTTGAAGTCGAGGTGGAGGTTTTCATCAGCAATGGTTACGTCATCATGGAGTTTGACCTGCAATCCATCTATCGCGGCAGTACCGGCAAAGAGATTTAGGCGTACTTTCTGTATTTCAGCACTCTGGGCGCCGTTGTTGACCAGCCAGCGTTCCAGGCTGTAGCGGACTGCATAGGGCAGGGCAACCAGAAAACCGACAACAAGGAGCACAAGAACAGCGATGACTTTAGGCCAGCGTTTTTTACTGAAAGGGACGGATGCAGTTTGACTCTGTGACATTGTATCTCCAAACGATTGATAGCTGAAAAAATATCAGCGATGACCCTGATCAAAAAAAGTCTACACTAATTTTTAATGTATGTTACTATCTAACATATATTATTGCTATAAAGCAAATTTCTTTGAGGTGGCTTTTTAGGAACCACGTCAAATATGGTCGACTGGTAATGAATGGTTTTCTTCTTCGTTCAGGTCTGTACTGTAATGAGCAACGGTATTTGCGGCAGTCCGGAAGGAGTGTTGTTTTAGGATTTTCCACGGAGATAACCGGAGTAAAACTATGAAAAACGTCATTATCAAGGCCCCTTTATCCGGCGTCATTTTTCCCATTGAGCAGGTTCCTGACCCGGTGTTTTCCGGGAAAATGGTGGGAGATGGTATTTCCATTGATCCTGTCGACCAGGTATTGATCGCCCCTGTTGATGGAGAGGTAACCCAGCTGCACAGCG
>JAYEKB010000070.1:2043-4953 GCA_034660835.1 Thermodesulfobacteriota bacterium | reverse complement strand
TCCCTTGGGACAACTGATTATAAGGAGATTGCACAATGAATGATCTTGAAAAATTACGCGTGATGCTGCCGCACTGGATTGAGCATAACCTGGGACATGGCGCAGAGTTTTCGCAGTGGGCGGAAAAGCTGGTTGCCGACACACCGGAGGTCGCAGCCTTGTTGCACAGAGCGGTCAGCTCCCTGCAGGAGGCCCAGTCAGCCCTTGAAGATGCCCTGGCCAAGGCCGGTGGACCTCTTGAGGGAGCTTCACACCATGGACATCACCATGAAGGCGGGCACCACCATCATCACCATTAATCGTAATATATGGACCATTTGCCATTAGCCAGGTTGTACTGGTATTTGAGCTCCAGGCGAAATAAGCTGCCCTGACTCCGTTCAACGCAGCTCATCTTAAAGAGTTGTTTCCCCTTTGTTTGTTTTATGTAGGCTACCTTTGGGTGGCTCAGTTTAGAAGAGCGGGAAGATGGATAGGCCTTATTAAAAATTTTTTCAAAGTTCTCTTTCAGCCAGTTGATTCTTTTTTCCATGCCCAGCTGGTCTTTTTTGGCTTTGATCTGCAACCTGATGTTTTCTTCGATCGCGAGAAGGTCGTCATCCTTACTGGTGCCAAACGCTGCAAGCAGCTCCTCGATGGCCTTGTAATGGCTGATCGCTGTTTTCATGTCATTTTTCTGTTCCGATGCAGTTGCCAAAGACTGCTCACGGGAAATAGTAATCATGAGTATGGTCTTCTCAATCTTGGCCACAGCACCATCGTGCACACCCTCAAAGATATCCTGTTCATCCCTGATCATGGCCAGTGACCGTTTGTACTCTGTGATTGCCCTGTCCCACTCCCGGTTTTCATAGGCCATACGAGCAAGGGAGAGAATCTGGAAGAGACGCGAATCAGCCAGTAATATGTCAAGTTCCCAGCGTTCTTCGACAGATATGGTGTCGGGATTTTCAGCCAGCAGCTTCTTCGTATTTTCCAGCATCTCAATGGTCTGCTGCCACTGGGCGTCGGTAAATTTTTCTTTGGATTGATCAAGTTCATGGCGAACGGTCGCTGCTGCCAGTTTTTTACTGATTTCTCCCGTCCCTTCTGAATCTGAGAGCGTTTTCGAAATTTCAAGCGCCCGTTGATACGTTTCAGCGGCATTACCCCACTCTTTGGCACTTTCCGCCTTTCTGGCACTGGCCAGGGCATCTTCAAAACGCAGGTTGTTTATTGTCTGGCTGATAGACTGGGCCGGGGCTTGCAGCTCGTTTTTCCGGGCAAATTTCAGTGCTATGTCATAGGTGGCAATAGCCTTGCGGATCTTGCCTTCCTTAATGAGCTTGTCGGCATTACCAGATAATTTGTCCAGTTGTTGTAATTTCTCAATAACCTTGGCCGGCAGGTATTGATCGTTATATTTTATTTGTCCCTGCAGTCCTTTTGTAAAGTCGGTGGAGGTGAACAGAGTGGTAATTTCCGCCTGCAGTCCTTTCTTTTTTGAGCGCAGTATACGAACCTTGTCCAGGGAGGCAAGAGCTGTACGTGCAGATTTTTCCGCATCCTGAAACTGATTTTTTTGCAAATGGTTACGCGCCTGTTGCCAGTTGGATTCAGCCCGTGTTAGTAAATTTCTATCCTTGAAATAAGTTATTCCCCCCATTACCAAAACTATCAGGACCGGGGCTGCAATCAGGATGGACTTAAGTGGTATGCCTGCAAAACTAATAGTGGGCATACCGAGTTTAATGTCCGGCTGTTTTGCCCGTTTCCTGTCCCCTGTGGCAGGAATAGATTCCGACTGGGAGGAAGTCGATGATACTTCCGGTATCAGTGTGGCATCGGAAAATGTTTCAGCCATGATTTGAGCCTGTTGCAGGCGCAACCGTATATCTTCCAATCCCGGAGTGTCAGCGGCAATGTCAGTAATTCTCTCCACTGTTTCCAGAGCTTCATCAATCTTTCCCTTATCTTCCAGCCGCTCCACTGTTACAAAGAGTTTGTCACTTTCACGCAGGGCAGCGGCTATGATATGTTCAATCTCATCACGGTCGGGAACTGGGGTTGACTCAGGAATCTCTGCCAGCAGTTGGTTGGCTGCAACCATCTCTTTTTGTTCTATACGCAACTGTATCAATTCAAGTTGCTGCTCGACACTTTCTGCTTCTTCTGCTGCTTCTGCTGCTTCTTCGTCTTCCAGGCCAAGGAGGTCAAAGGTATCATCATCGGCGTCAAAAGTATCATCAGCAGATTCAATATCTGCTATATGCAGACTGTCAAGGGGCAATTCGTCGATATGTTCAGCATACCAGTCTGCCGCTTCCTGGTTGAAAGGATCCTCAAGGTTGTAGATATTGCCGCAGATTATCTCAGCGATATGGAGAATGAGATCGGGCAGGGAAGGATTTTGCTGCCAGTAGTCGGCAATACGAACAGCATCCGGGTCAATATCAGGGTGGAAGATAGCAGTCAGCGGTTTAACTGTTGGAGGAAAATGGGGATAGCCAAAGGGAAGGCTGATACGGATCCTGTGCTGCGAACCCTCGCGGATGCTGCCGTCAACATCTCGGACATAGCCCTTGAACAGGTACTCTATCTCATAGCTTTCCGGAGGTTGGCCTTCAACCTGTATAATATTGATACTGGGGTACAGTTCAAGGGTGTTTTGAACTTTTTCGAAATCGACAGCAAGTTGATCTGTATCTGAAGCCATGTTTCACACTGGGTAAAGACTGGGTTGTAGTTGGAATGCGGGTTAGCTGTAACTGCATGTATCCATGATACAGTAAGCAACAAATCTGCATTCTTAGCTATTGTATAGTATTTAATATTCCGAAACAAGCAACTTTATTGGAAAAACAGGGGCAAGTGACAGAAAAGTCCATCCTGGGGCTGGAAGGTGAACACTCAGGCTTGCTTTCTCCAACA
>JAYEKB010000070.1:0-1943 GCA_034660835.1 Thermodesulfobacteriota bacterium | reverse complement strand
CATTCTTAGCTATTGTATAGTATTTAATATTCCGAAACAAGCAACTTTATTGGAAAAACAGGGGCAAGTGACAGAAAAGTCCATCCTGGGGCTGGAAGGTGAACACTCAGGCTTGCTTTCTCCAACAACACATTGTACATGGATACATTTCTGTGTACAATAAATAATTGTTATTTGAAGTCCGGCGAGATCGTGGTCATGGTTTGTTGATCAGGATATCTCATTTATCAATGGAGATTTTACCATGAATAGAGTATGTTGGCTGGCCTGATATGGTGACCTTTGCAGCAGCATTTGACATTATTGAAGCTCGGGCCTGCCCTTATTATAATAAGGACGATTCCCTGGTTTTGACCGATCGGGCTGTTATTTTGCCCGTGGGACGGCCTGCCTGTCTTATACTGGTCCGTGAGTTGACCGAGTTGATGTTTGAGCTGTTACCCCATGCGAAAGCAGATTTTGCCGAGCAACGGCCAACGGTCTATACCTGCGGTGGCTGTACCGGTTTGATCAAGTTTCAGCTGGGTGACACTCCGCAGAATATTGGGGAAGCGGGTGAAGCAGGGGGTGAGATTGTGATGAGTGGCCGCATCGATGCCATTATCCCGCCGGAACTGCTGCAGGTTTTCCACATGCATCAGAAGACAGGAAAATTATTAATGGATATGGATGGCGGTTCAGCCAGGGTTACTTTTCGTGATGGTGCCATCATTGCGGCCCGGTTTGAAGAACTGGACAACCAGGAGGCTGTTTTTGGACTGATGGCCGAAAAAAGGGGTCATTTTCGTTTTTTGCCCGGCCTTCCCTCTCCTCTCATGAATGCCAGAGAAATCGGTGACTTTATGATGATCCTCATGGAAGGGTTGAAGCGGCTGGACGAAGAGGACGTGTAGATGATTTTGTTACGTGGTTGCTCAATCACGGATGCGGCTTCTATTTCCTGATACCTGCTCAGGCCTCAGCTTTCAGGTATCAGCAATCAGCTTGAAGTCAGCCGCCTGTGGCGGGAAACTAAACCTGAGGCCTGACCGCTGATACCTGATACCTAACACCTAAACGGCGGCAGTTTAAGAACATCCATGAAACAGTCCACATGGTAAGGGGCCTCAAGCCCGGGATTGTTAAAACTAATCAACTCCATGCCTACTGCAGCACAATGATCCCGGTCCACACTTGAATCACCGATATATATCGCCTCGTCTACCTGCAGACCGAAATGATCCAGGATCATGTAGAGTCCATCCGGAGCCGGTTTGGGGCGGGGGGCAGTCAGTGCAGTGACCACCATTTCAAACCAGGGACGCAGGTTGAAGATATCCAGGACCATGTCCATGGTATTTGTCCGGTTGGTGGAGATAGCCCGGTGGTAATTTGGGCTGATGGCTTCCAGAAACTGAAGCAGGTCAGGAGCCATGAGCATCTGGTGAAGAAAGGGAGTATAGTCCAGTTCCTCCCGGTACCTGTTTACCGTATCCATGTTGATGTGGTCATGATTACGGAAGATGTGGGCCAGGGCATCAAAGACGTTGTGAGCATGGACATAGCCGACCTCCTCCTCATCCATGGGGGAGCAGTTAAAACCGGCCAGCAACTGGTTGTAGTAGGCACGGTTGGTTTCCCGGGAGTCAAACATGACTCCGTCGCAGTCAAAGACGACAAGTTTCAGCATAGTTGTAAGACCTTTATCCATGGCTATATTCACCGCAGAGACGCAGAGAAAGTTATTTTTCCCTCTGTGCTCTCTGCGTCTCTGCGGTGCGGTTTACTATAAAAATTGTTCACCCGTTGCCGTTCAACTCACTGCCGTAGATTTCCCGGTTTAATTCAGCAAAAAATATTTCCATGAATTCGTGCCGCCTGCGGGCGAGTTGTTGACCGATGGGGGTCAGCATTTGGCCGCGAACCCGGGACATTTTGACCTGAAATTCCCTGTAGGCAGTATC
>JAYEKB010000069.1:0-4963 GCA_034660835.1 Thermodesulfobacteriota bacterium | reverse complement strand
CCGCATTCAAGCCAGTTGTACGGTTTGCGGGCGGGAGTATATGAGCAGATCGACATCCCTGAATCATTTGGCGTCATGCCCGGTTATTTTGGAGGATTTATCCTGAATCCGGCGGACAATACAATACAGCCGGCAAAAGGATTTGCCCCGAATATGAAACCGCATATTATGGAGCGAACTCCCGCGGCAACAACGCTTTCGGAAGACAACAGCTTACAGGCGTCATCTCCCCAACCCGAGATAGTTCCAAAGGACACCGGCACAGGTCGATCATCCTCGGAACAGATGAACATTGCCGGTGATGACTGGGTGGGATTTTTTAACAGGACAGATAATAGTTACAAACTGTTTCTCACCGCTTCCGTCAGCCAGAACGGCTCTCAGGTATCGATCACGACCACCAAGTCGGGCCTGGGCCACCACCTCTCAGGTATCATGAACGTTTATGGCGACATGCTGCTCTACGACAGTTATGACGGTGAGGACTGGACCACACATCATGGTCCGGCACGCTCCACACATATAAGAATCTATGACTATGCCTGGCCGTTTGAAGATGGTGAGTCCATTCCTCCCCTCAACAGAATAATTCTCAGCCGCCCTCCATTGCCACCATCAGGGGTAACAGCCAGTGACGGAGCATTTATTGATAAAGTAGCCGTCAACTGGAACTTTTCTGACGGAGCAGGTTCTTACCTCATCTATAGTTGCAGCTCCACCTCGGTAGATGATTGCCAGTTGCTGGAACACATTGCCACCAATAACTACGAGGATACGAGGAAGTTAAGAGGAAAGGTCTACTACCGGGTTCAAGCGTGTGATGACCTCTGCAGCGAATTCAGTGATTATGACACCGGCTTTTTAGGAGCCACATTAGCTCCCATACTGTACCTTCTTTATAAGTAAACTCCTGAAAAAGACAGCTTGCATTTCCCTCGCAGCTCCCTCCACGCTCACTTTTTTCTGAAAACTTCTCTGACAAAATATATCGGCTTGTTCTGGGTTTCATGATAGGTACGGATCTGCAGTTCCGAGATAAGCCCGAAGATAATAAACTGCACACCTAAAAAAACGAGCAGTATTGCCAGCAGAAATAGCGGTCGATCAGCCAATGGCTTGCCGTATATCTGTCTTTGCAGGATGAGCACCAGTGAAGTTAATGTGCCGATACCAAACGATCCCATACCTATCAAACCAAAAATATGGATGGGCCTGTTGGAGTAACTCAGGAGAAACTTGACTGTAATCAGATCGAGAATGACCCGAAAGGTCCTTGAGATACCGTATTTTGAACTGCCATGGACCCGTGGACGATGGTTAACTTTCACCTCAACAATTGAGGTTCCCATGGCACTGGCGATGGCCGGAATAAAACGATGCATCTCGCCATACAGGTTAATGTTGTCTATGACCTCTTTTTTAAACGCTTTCAAAGAACAGCCATAGTCATGCAGGTGCACTCCCGTGATAGTTGAAATCACCTTGTTGGCTATCATAGAAGGTAATCGCCTGTTCAGAAAAGAATCCCTTCTCTTATAACGCCAGCCTGCAACCACATCATACCCTTGGCTGATATAGTCAAGAAGCTTGGGGATATCAGCCGGATCATTTTGCAGGTCGCCGTCCATGGTGACGACAATCCTGCCGCGCGTGTAGTCAAAGCCCGCAGACATGGCTGCAGTCTGGCCAAAGTTCCTGCGGAATACGACAAACGTCACATTGGGATCCCGCTCACAGATGCCGTGAACAATCTCTGCCGTCTTATCCGTACTCCCATCATCAACGAACAGAATCTCATAAGAGAATTCCTGATCATGGAGCACCGAATGCAATTCCCGATACAGTTCATTAACATTTCCTTCTTCATTATAAAGAGGGACAACAACCGATACATCAATGAGTTCTTCCATTCTCAATACTCTTTCACTCCTGGGGCTGGATTTCAGGACAACGACTTGCTGACAGCTGCAACCAACTGTTCTTTATACTTCAATTCCCGCAAGAAAAAAAATGTTTTTATCGGGCATTATGCAGGAACCATTCCCCTGGACGGGGAATACAGTAAACAGTTGTTACTGCCTGGCTGGTGTTATGAACAGATCAGGACGGTCGCAGCCACCTGTCCGGGTCACCCCGAAGGATCTGTCTTCTGATACCTGATGAATAAACAGGTTGCCGCTCTGCTCAGAGACCGAGATCAACCAATCAGAATTATTTGACCAGAACTGGTTGTCGAATTTATGGCCTGCCGGCGCATGTATCCGCCCGGCAGGTTGCAAAGAACTCCAGTCATATAAATGAAGCAATCGATGATCTTTGCCGTTCACCGTAATCAGACCGCCATCAGGCGACAGGCTGGCAGAACATCCTTTTGCAACAGCTCGAGACTTCCTCTGCTTCAAATCAAAGGCATATACCTCATAGCCAAACCTTTTGCGGACGGTCGCAGCCAGCCGGACCGGGATGCCGCGGGCGTCAATCTCCAGCAGCTCGTATCCATCAAGCAGGGTTGTTACCGTATGGTCCCTGATCGTTACATTACGCAACCTTGTACCCTCGGTGAAAAAAACCGAGCGGCCATCGGGAGAAAAGCAGAGTGCCCTTGCCCTGTCCGCTGTTGTAAGTACAACAGCTGTACCTCCCTGTTCCGCGACCAGCATGATCCTGTTGTTTTCCACATATGCAATGAATCTGCCGTCCGGTGACCAGCGGGGATATGTTCCCAGGGCAGCAATCCTCCTGGTGTCGGAGATTCCAATTTTGCCGATATAAATTCCCCCCTTCCACTCATAGACAAATTTTCCTGAAACATTTGCTGTTGCAGCAGACTCTGCCGCCATTTCCTCATGAGCGCCGGTCCGTCCCGCTCCTTTCCCGGCCTGTGCGTCCCCCTCACCGGGAAAGAGCAGATAGAGGGAAGCAATGAGCAGAAGAGCGGAGCCCGCTATCTGCAGCCACACCCTGCGGCGCGACATGACATTGTTTTCAAAAACCGGTGTACAGGAATCCCGGAAATACGGAAGCAGCAGGATCAACAGGGCAATTACGCCCAGGGAATACCCATAAACCTGGGTTATCAGGTGGTGGGAGACACTTGTCAGAAGTGCTATCTGCTCTGAATAACCGAGCAGCCTGAAGACAAGGGTCCAGGCACCTTCATACGCGCCGAATCCTGCAATGCCCGAGATGGGAAGACTTGCCGCCATTTCAGCACTGCAGAGACCGAGAAATACCTTTGGCAGGGGAAAGGATTGGACCGTAAAGCCAAGCGGTATGACAAGGGCAAGCAGAAGGGCATAGAGTGCCAGATATTTATAGCACCGTACTCCGAGGGATAGAAAGAAAACCTTCAAGAAAATACCCTGCTCCCTGCCCTTCACGACATCACGTCGGGTATCAATGAGGGCATCATGGATTTTTTGTCGAAAATTTCTTCCCATGGGCAGGAACTTCAGGCAGATAGAAGCGGATATATTCAACAGAGCCGGCAAATAAAAGAGAATAGATCCGCTTACTGCCAGCAGAATAAACCCGCCCAAGAAAATGATGAGTGGTGAAATAAGATTAACACTGATCATAATGGCTGCCAGCAGGATCAAAAAAGCAAGACTCAGTATATCAAAGATAAAGGACAGACCGAAACTGGCCGCTGCCGCACCAAATGGAAGTCCCAGCCTGTTCTGGACCAGATAGATATAAACCAGTGTACCCAGCCTTGCCGGCAGCAGGTCAGAGAAAAAATTGCGAACCAGGGTGACCAGAAAGAGGGCAACGGTCGCAGTCTGATACCCGGAAGCCTCAATAATAAGACTGTACCGCCAGGTACGGCATAAGCTCATTATAAAGGAGAAAAAAACGAAAACGATCACATATCCGACAGAAACACCGCGAATCGCGCCAGCAATTTCCCCAAGGGAAACAGTGGAAAACAAATAGAAAAAGAAACCAACTGTAACACAGACTGAAAAAAGGGTGAACCAGAGCCGTGAACGGTTCTTCAGGTATTTAGTGAAATCAATTGCCATGATAGTTGCAAAACAGCTTTTTACGGTACTGGTTGACTGACTCGAACCCATTGGCCGCCCTTGAAAAAAGTAATTTCAGGATCAGCTTGCGTGCGGTTGTCCCTCGAAACATAAACGACATCCTCAGCATCAACTCTTTTCGCCTGGCCCTGCCGCCGGGAACCGGTACGGGGAAATGATAGTCGGGAACAGACCGGCCATTTTTCTTCATCCTGTGAATTCGTGCGAGGCTACGGCCTTTTTTACCGGCAGCCATATTGCTGATTCGCCTGGAAAACCGCTCAGGTGGCAGCTGATACATGGTTATGGCTCCATCAGCCTCAGCTTTGCTTAGAATTTCTCCTCCCTTTGCAGTACGTTGTGAAACCAGGGTACAACGTTCCAACCTGCTCAACTCTCCAGTGTAATCATGTGCCCAGAAATCACCAAAACTTATGTCGGCAAACTCTGACATGGCATCAACGCAGTGATAACAGCGTGGCGCACCGTATATTTTAAACAGTACATTTAAAATGGTTGTATACAACGTGGTGTGCAGGGGAGTTCCCTTACCCTCCCTGTCAACCACATGAAAGCCGCCCGGCCAGCCGCCGCCTCGAAAATCAAAACGGGTTACCGTGTCCGGTTCAATGCCGCAGTTCCTGAGAACATCAAGCTGGACATAAGGCTCCATGTTACAATGGCAATACAGACCAAAAATACAGAATATTTTTTTTGCAAGGGACGGATCAACGGTCATGAGTTTACGCAGTCCCTGAACCTGGCATGGGAGTCCCACGACCGCATATTTTCCCTTTTTCCTGCGAAGGCTCTGCAGTGCCTCCATGGAAGCAGTCAGACAGTATTTGGACTGTGCCGCATCTATTACATCTTCAGCACTGGTTGCAGGTTTTGAACCGGATGATCCCTGCACCATGAAAGGAATCCTTGCAACCAGT
>JAYEKB010000068.1:0-5008 GCA_034660835.1 Thermodesulfobacteriota bacterium | reverse complement strand
CGGTCGCATCGGCTTGCCTTCGGTGAACACTTTGCAAATTTAAAGTAGGGAATAATGCACAATTTTATCATATGATTTACAGAGGTTACCTTAAAATGAGCAAAGTGTTCATGAAATATGCGGGTTAGTTGTCTTATCCTTCTTTGCCTTCCTGTCTTCCAAAAACTGTGTGAGCAAAAAAATACAAACTCCCACGGTGATGGCGGAATCAGCCACATTAAAGGCCGGCCAGTGGTGACTGCCGATGTATACATCAAGGAAATCAATCACTGAACCGTAAAGAACGCGGTCGATCAGGTTGCCAATGGCACCGCCGCCGATGAAACCGAGGCTGATTGTGTACATGGGGTTCTGTGGTCCAAGTTTGCGATGCATGAACAAAATCACAACCAGGGCAATGACTGCCACACCGATAAAAAACAGTTGCCGCCACCAGGCGGCATGACCGGCAAACATGCCGAATGCGGCACCGGTGTTGCGCAAAAAGGTCAGGTTAAAAAAGCCCGGGATAATGACCGTGGAATCATAAAGCGTAAAATTCTGCAGAATCCATACCTTGCTCAACTGATCACAAACGACGACCAGCAGTATGATTGCAAAAAATCGAAACATCAACCGGCAAGACTGCGAACAACAGCGGCACAACGGCTGCAGATTGTGGGATGCTCAGTATCTTCACCAACTGAAGCAGAGATAATCCAGCAGCGCTCACATTTGTTGCCCGGTGCCGTCCGTACGGCAACCTTCAATCCTTCAACCTCTTCACTGTCAACAAATTCTACTCCCTGTGAAGCTGCCGAATCCTGGACGACCTGCAAGCTGGAGACAATGCAGAGTTTCTTCAACAGTTCGATCTTATCAGCTAAAAAGTCATCGATATCACCTTCCAGCTGAAGCACAACTTCAGCATCCAGGGAGAGCCCGATAACCTTATCCCTGCGCGCAATTTCAAGGACTTTGGTAATTTCACCGCGTACTGCAAGCAATTTTTCCCAGCGAAGATCCAGATCCTTATCTGTTTTAATATCATCCACATTAGGAAAACCGGCAAAAAAGACGGATTCTTCAATAGGCGACTTCTGATCAAGCCCGTACAAATGTTCCCAGGCCTCAGCAGCGGTCACGCTAAGAATCGGAGCCATAAGACGCAGTAACCCATCCAGGATACGGTAAATGACGGTCTGGGCGGCTCGACGACCGGGATCATCCGGGGCTGAGCAGTACAGCCGATCTTTCAGTACGTCCATATACAGGCTGGAAACTACAGTACCGCAGAAATTATGCAGGCCATGATAAATGGCATGAAATTCATAGTCTGCATACGCCTTGTCAACCCGGTGTACCAGTTCGGCAAAACGGGCCAGTGCCCAGCGATCGAGTTCGCTGTATTTTTCTTGTTCATCTCCGACACCATCTTTTTCCGGATCAAAATCATTGAGGTTGGAGAGCAGAAAACGCAGGGTATTGCGCATCTTACGATAGGCATCCGAGACGTGACGCAGAATCTGATCAGAGACCTTGATATCGTCCCGGTAATCCTCACTGGATACCCAGAGGCGGAGGATCTCAGCGCCGAACTTATCTATTACCTCCTGAGGTGCAACCACATTCCCAACCGACTTGGACATCTTCTTACCCTGTCCATCCACCACATAGCCATGGGTGAGCACACCCTTATACGGTGCCCTGCCACGGGTTCCAACCGAAGTGAGCAGGGAGGACTGGAACCACCCCCGATGCTGGTCGCTTCCCTCAAGATACAGATCAGCAGGAGAGTGCAGATCTTCGCGTGCCTCTAAAACTGCGGCATGACTGGTGCCGGAGTCAAACCAGACATCCAGGATATCGCTTTCCTTGACAAAATTTGTTGACCCACAGGAACACTTCACCTCAGCTGGCACAAAGTCAGCTGCATCGTGCGTAAACCAGGCATCAGCGCCTTCATTTTCAAAAATCTCTTCAATGCATGCGCACACCGATGCATTCTTTAAGATCTCCCCACAGTCGTTACAGGTAAGTACGGTCAGGGGCACGCCCCAGGAGCGCTGGCGTGACAGACACCAGTCCGGCCGCGTCTCCACCATGTTGTAAATACGCTGCTGTCCCCAGGCCGGCGTCCAGGTCACCTCGCTTATGGCCTTGAGCGCCTTTGTGCGTAAATCATTTTTTTCCATGGAGATGAACCACTGCTCCGTGGCCCGGTAAATAACCGGTTCCTTACAGCGCCAGCAATGGGGGTAGGAGTGGTCAAGGGCGGTCTCTTTCACCAGGGTGCCGTCTGCGGCCATGTCATCATTGATCTCCCGGTTGACCATGGGAATCTTACGACCGGCATATTTACCCGCCTCAGCCGTAAACTCTCCGGCATCATCTAATGGTGACAATACCTCAAGCCCGTAACGCAGGCCGGTAATATAATCATCAGCACCATGTCCGGGTGCAGTATGCACACAACCGGTACCGGATTCCGTAGTTACATAGTCGGCCAGAACCATCAGGGAATCCCGATCCAGAAAGGGATGACGACATTTTTTTCCTTCCAGAGACTTGGCGGAAAAAGTGACCAGCACCCGGTAGTCGCTGATATCAAAATCCTGGAAACATTTCTCCACCAGTTCTTCGGCCAGGATCCAGACCTCATCAGCCACTTCAACAGCGGCATAGACAAAACCAGGATGAAAGGCCACGCCCATGTTGGCAGGCAGGGTCCAGGGAGTGGTGGTCCAGATCAGGGCAAAGACTTGACGACCACTCAACTCGGCGGCAACATCCGACAAATCGTCGGCAACCGGGAATTTGACATAAATTGAAGGTGAGGTGTGATCATAGTATTCAACTTCCGCCTCGGCCAGAGCAGTTCGGCAGGTGGAACACCAGTATACCGGTTTTTTGGAACGGACAACGGAGCCGGACATAAGAAAACGGTTAAACTCACGGGCAATAGTAGCCTCATAACCGTACTTCATGGTCAGGTACGGATCATCCCAGTCACCAAGCACACCCAGTCGCTTAAACTGTGCCTTCTGGGTCTTGATCCATTTCTCGGCATACTTGCGGCAGGCTTTACGCTTTGCAAGAGTGGAAATCTTTTCCTTTTTGTCGCCAAGTTCCTTGTCCACATTATGTTCAATGGGTAGGCCGTGGCAGTCCCATCCCGGAACATATGGGGCCTGAAAACCAGCCATACGGCGGGACTTTAAGATGATATCCTTAAGTACTTTGTTAAAGGCAGTACCCAGGTGAATATTTCCGTTGGCATACGGTGGGCCGTCATGCAGGATAAACAGAGGACTGTCTGCTGCAGCCTGTTGCAGTTTGTGGTACAGCTTTTCCTTATCCCAACGTTTCAGAAACTGGGGTTCTTTCTGGATTAGGTTTGCCTTCATCTTGAACCTGGTTTTTGGCAGGTTCAGGGTATCCCGGTAGTCCATTATCTCTCTCGTGAATATTTGTTTTGATGCAATTGATGAAACTGAAAGATTTTACTCTGAACAGTAGAAGATGCAAGGGAAAAGGAGCAAATTTTCGCGGGGTGCGCTAACCAAATGCAAAAATTTGCAATAGAAAAAAAGTAAGGGCCTGTTAAGAAATAAGTGTTGCATTTAGGCGCTCTGATTTGGGTTAGATTTGTACGATTTGATTGCACAAAACCGGAGGCGTAGCATGGCTACGTTGAGGATTTTGTAATTGAAAATCGTACAAATATGACCTGAAGCAGAGATGCATAGGTGTGACACTTATTTCTTAACAGGCCCTAAGCCGGGACAGCGAGATAAATTATACACTTTTCTGTAGACTGATTGTACTATATGATGGTGTTCGAAGATTTTCCCAACAACTCCTTAAACCATAGCACTGATCGGGAATATTGTTTTCAAAACTTACCTGAATGAATATTATGACAAAAATACGAATTGGTTCCAGAAAAAGTAAACTGGCCATGTGGCAAACCTATTATGTTCAAGACAGACTGAACAAGGATGGTATTGACACGGAAGTTTTCACCATGGAAACCAAGGGGGACAAAATTCTTGACACCTCCATTGCCAAAATCGGTTCCAAAGGGGTATTTACCGAGGAACTTGAAGATCAACTTGCAAACGGCGATATTGATATTGCCGTGCACAGCGCCAAGGATATGCCCTCGCTTCTGCCGGATGGTTTTGAACTGATCGCCTTCACAAACCGGGAAAAGTCGGAAGATGTTCTGGTCAGTCACAATCCAAACCTTAGGATTGAAGATCAGTCAAAAAAAATAATTATCGGCACATCATCGGTGCGGCGGCGGGCCCTGTTGCGACTGTATTATCCTCATGTGGAGACCGTGGATATCCGCGGTAACCTGCAGACCCGTATAAAAAAGATGAAAGATGGCCTTTGTGACGGTATTATGCTGGCCTATGCCGGTGTCCATCGCATGAATCTGGAATCCATGATTGTTCAGAGTTTTCCGAAAAACACTTTTGTCCCGCCTGTGGGACAGGGGTGCATTGCCATTGAGGCAGCCTCCACCCTGCCGATAGAGAAAAGGGATTCCATTCGCGTGTGCCTTAATAATCCGGACAGTGAAGCCTGCCTGCTGGCTGAACGGGCTTTTTTACGGAGACTTGAAGGAGGCTGTTCTATCCCGGCCTTTGGGCTGGCTACTCTGGATGGGGATACGATTTCCCTTTCTGCCGGCCTGGTAAGTCTGGATGGTCAAAAAAATATCAGTTCCAATCGGTCAGGATCCAGATCTGATGCCGAGGCTATCGGTGAAGAGATGGGTGACTATATTCTCAATTCCGGCGGTAGAGAGCTGCTGGCAGAGATCAGGAGCCAGCAGGATTAAAACTTTATCCGATCACAGGAATTGCAACTCCTGTATGCCTTAACAGGCCCTAACCCGTATATTTCATGAACACTTTGCTCATTTTAAGGTAACCTCTGTAAATCATATGATAAAATTGCGCATTATTCCCTACTTTAAATTTGCAAAGTGTTCACCGAAGGCAAGCCGATGCGACCG
>JAYEKB010000067.1:0-5025 GCA_034660835.1 Thermodesulfobacteriota bacterium | reverse complement strand
CTCCGTGGCCAGGAAGTGGACAATTTTTCCAGTATCCTTCAGACAACCCGGCATGACCAGGTGGCGAACCAGCAAACCACGCACAACTATACCGTGTTTATCCAGAACCAGGTCCCCAACCTGACTATGCATTTCCAGAACTGCGGCCTGCATGATCTCCGGGTAGTCGGGTGCCCCTGTGTACCGGGCTGCGGCCTGCCGGCTCATAAATTTGCAGTCCGGCATGTAGATATCAACAATACCAACCAGTAACTCCAAGGTTTGGACGCTGTCGTAACCACTGGAGTTATAGACCAACGGCAGGTGCAATCCCCTGTCTGCGGCAATCTCCAATGCTTCCAGGATATGCGGAACAACATGACTGGGTGTGACCAGGTTGATATTGCAGCAACCGCGTGCCTGCAGGTCCAGCATGATATCTGCAAGTTGTTCTTTGGTTACCGCCTCGGGAGCTTCATCGCCAGGATCATTAATGTGACTAATGTCCGCATTCTGGCAAAACACACATCCCAGATTGCAACCCTCAAAAAAAATGGTTCCGGAACCGGAACTACCCACCAATGGCTGCTCCTCCCCGAAGTGGGGACCAAAGGAAGCCACCCGAGCCCTGGCTCCGATTCGGCAGAATCCTGTCTCTCCCTCGATCCTGTTTACTCCGCAACAGCGCGGACATATATTGCAGTCTTCCAGAGAATGTACTGCTATAGATGCGCGTACAGCCAATTGACCGCTTTTATGCATTGATACATAGGCAGGCTTTTTTTCCTGATTTGCCATTGTTTTCCCTGACGGTTTTGAATAGAGTGACTTGAGGACAAAAAACCTGATGTCTCGGCATCAGCTCTTGTTAACATAGATACAACAGGAACAAAATTATGTCCTGGTTCATCCAAACCTGTACCTCGTCGCTTGGCAAGAAGTATATCATGGCCATTACCGGCCTGATGTTAGGTGGATTCCTGCTTGTTCACGCTGCAGGCAACAGCTCCATATTCTGGGGCAGAAGCGCCTTTCTCTCCTATGCAGAACATCTGCACTCCCTTGGACCGCTGATACCTGTTGCTGAGATTATCCTTCTTTCAATCTTTCTGCTCCATGTCATAACCGGCATCTTCCTTTTCCTGCAAAACCTGCAGGCCCGTGCAGACCGTTACGCCGTCAGCACGCCCGCCGGCGGCCGTACCTGGGGATCCCGGACCATGCCATACACCGGGGCGGCGATCCTTCTTTTCATTCTCATGCATCTCTTTAATGTGCACTTTATTGAACATAATCTACCGATTGCCGATACTGTAAACGACATACTAAGCAGACCTTTTTACACCCACCTGTATGCGGCAGGCATGACGGTTCTGGCCCTGCACATCAGCCACGGTTTCTGGTCCCTGTTCCAAACCTTGGGGATTAATCATCCCCGTTACAACGGCATTATCAAGATTGGTGGTTACCTCTTCACCGGCCTGATCATTGCCATCTTCCTGTTCATTATTTTCCTGTTACTCTTCTCTCCCGGTTACCTGTCTTAAAAAATGCAGATAACGCAAATTGATCATCTGGTAATGACCGTGCATAAAATGTACTTTAATGATCCGGACGGCAACCTGCTGGAAATTGCCTCCCCCATTGTATATTCTGCACAACCCGGAACCATAAACCCGAAACCCTAAACCGAAAAAAAGCCATGCAGCTTGACGCAAAGATACCTCTGGGCGACTTAGCCGGAAAATGGGACAACTGTAAATTTGACAATAAACTTGTCAATCCGGCAAACAAACGCAAATATGAAGTCATTGTCGTTGGTACCGGCCTGGCCGGTGCTTCGGCTGCAGCTTCCATGGCCGAACTCGGCTATAACGTAAAATCATTCTGCATCCAGGACAGCCCCCGCCGGGCCCACTCCATTGCCGCCCAGGGCGGAATCAATGCGGCCAAAAACTATCAGAATGACGGCGACTCGGTGTTTCGTCTCTTTTACGACACCATCAAGGGTGGTGATTTCCGGTCTCGGGAGGCAAATGTCTACCGGCTTGCCCAGGTGTCCAACAACATTATGGATCACTGTGTGGCCCAGGGCATCCCCTTTGCCAGAGAATACGGCGGCACCCTTGCCAACCGTTCATTCGGCGGAGCCCAGGTCTCGCGAACCTTTTACGCCCGTGGCCAGACAGGGCAGCAGCTGCTGCTCGGTGCCTATTCCTCTCTCATGCGTCAGGTGGCTGCCGGCAAGGTCACCATCTTTCCACGCCGGGAGATGATGGATCTGGTGGTTATAGACGGCAAGGCCCGTGGTATTATAGTGCGTAATCTGATCACCGGCCAACTTGAGCGCTACAGTGCCAATGCTGTTGTACTGGCAACCGGCGGATACGGTAATGTGTTTTACCTGTCCACCAATGCTATGGCCTGCAATGTCACCGCTGCCTGGCGTGCGTACAAGCGGGGTGCCTGTTTTGCCAACCCCTGCTTTGTCCAGATTCATCCCACCTGTATCCCGGTACACGGCGATTACCAGTCCAAGCTCACCCTGATGAGTGAGAGCCTGCGCAACGACGGCCGGGTCTGGGTACCCAAACAGCAGGGCGACACACGAAATCCGGCTGATATCCCGGAACAGGATCGGGATTATTATCTGGAGCGAAAATATCCCAGTTTCGGCAACCTGGTGCCCCGTGATGTAGCCTCCAGGAACGCCAAAGAGGCCTGTGACGAGGGCAAGGGTGTCGGCGAGACCGGCCTGGCAGTGTACCTTGATTTTCAGGAGGCAATCAACCGGGACGGGCTTGACCTGATCATGAAAAAATACGGCAACCTGTTCCAGATGTATGAGAAAATCACCGACTCCGATCCCAGCAAGGAACCAATGATGATCTACCCGGCAATCCATTATACAATGGGCGGCCTGTGGGTGGATTATCAGCTGCAATCAACTATTGATGGTCTATTTGTGATCGGCGAGGCCAACTTCTCCGACCATGGCGCCAACCGCCTTGGTGCCAGCGCGCTCATGCAGGGACTGGCTGACGGCTATTTTATCCTGCCCTATACTATTGGCAATTATCTGGCCCAGGTTGGCTTTGACAAGCAGCCCGTTGATGACACTGCCTTTAATCAGGTAGAAGAAGAGGTCAACGAGCGCGTCACCGGCCTGCTGAAAAACCGGGATCATAATAAACCAGGTGCGCAGCCGGTGGATTATTTTCACCGAAAACTTGGGGCAGTAGTCTGGGATCACTGCGGCATGTCCCGCGACAAAGCAGGGCTTAGCAAGGCACTTGCCAAGATCCCTGAGATTCGGGAAGAGTTTTATGAAAATGTCTATATTCCGGGAAACGGACAGGAACTGAACCAGTCCCTGGAACGGGCCGGACGGGTGGCGGATTTTCTTGAATTTGCCGAAGTCATGGTCCTGGATGCCCTGGAACGTGAGGAATCCTGTGGCTGTCATCTGCGTGAGGAAAGTCAGACTGAAGAGCACGAGGCCAAACGCGATGATGACCATTACTCTCATGTCGCAGTCTGGGAGTACAAAGGGAAAAATGAGCAACCCGCCCTGCATAAAGAATCGCTGCAGTTTGAAAACGTAACGCCTTCACAGAGGAGTTATAAGTAGGGGCCGGCTTTCAGGTATCAGCGATCAGCGATCGGCTTAAAGTTAGCTGCCTGCGGCGGGAAACTAAACCTAACACTTAAAACCTTACACCTTATTCCTTTTACCTTTTCTTTTCCGTATCTCATGTCAGCAAAAAAAATAGCAATCACCGTAAAAATCTGGCGCCAGGATGGTCCGGATGTCAAAGGAAGTCTTGAGACCTACAGCCTGTCCGATATCAGCACGGATATGTCCTTCCTGGAAATGCTGGATGTACTTAACGATCAGTTGACCATGGAGGGTAAAGAACCGGTGGCCTTTGATCACGACTGCAGGGAAGGAATCTGCGGCATGTGCGGGGTTGTAGTCGATGGTGTGGCGCATGGTCCAGAGCGTGAAACAACGCTTTGCCAGCTGCACATGCGCCATTTTGATAACGGTCAGACTATCTGCATTGAGCCCTTCCGGGCCAAAGCATTCCCAATCATCAGGGACCTGATTGTTGACAGGTCCGGTTTTGACCGTATCATCCAGGCTGGAGGCTTTGTCTCGGTCAATGCCGGTTCTGCACAGGACGGCAACAATATCCCGGTTGCCCAGCACCTGGCTGAGCAGGCCATGGATGCTGCCGCCTGTATCGGCTGTGGGGCCTGTGTAGCTGCCTGTCCCAATGCCGCAGCCATGCTCTTTGTTTCGGCCAAAATCTCCCAGCTTGCCCTGCTTCCCCAGGGACATGCGGAACGAAAAATGCGTGCCCAGTCCATGGTTGCGACCATGGATAACGAAGGATTTGGCAACTGCGGCAATGAACGTGAATGCGAAAACGTCTGCCCCAAGTCCATCTCCATCCGCAACATTGCCCGCCTGAACCGCGAATACCTCCGAGCTGCCCTGGCGGCTGACGAGTAAGAAAGAGTATTCACTCCGTTCAATGGAGTAGAGATATCCTCACATGGTTCAGATTTGCTCGTTTTCCGGGGTTCGTTTTGGTCATAGTCTTACTCATGACATGCCCTATTGTTCTCTAAAAATTAAAACCAACTTTTAATTACAATTCTGAAACTGAACAGAGCCGGACATCTACCTCCAATTACTATTTTGAAATCAAAACCAGTTTTCCTTTCGGCTTGCCACTAACTTGCAGACAGAATTCCAGGCCAACCTGTATATCCTTATCAGGCGACGAAGACGATAATATGATATGCAATAGAAACGCAGTGCCATAACATCAGCAGCCACTGCTTATCATTTTTTCAATATGACAATATTGTGATTTATTACTTAGGGCCTGTTAAGAAATAAGTGTCACTCCTATGCATCTCTGCTTCAGGTCATATTTGTACGATTTTCAATTACAAAATCCTCAACGTAGCCATGCTACGCCTCCGGTTTTGTGCAATCAAATCGTACAAATCTAACCCAAATCAGAGCGCCTA
>JAYEKB010000066.1:0-5049 GCA_034660835.1 Thermodesulfobacteriota bacterium | reverse complement strand
TGGTCTGGTGCTGGTAGCCTTTTGTTTTAAAATTGCAGCAGCGCCTTTCCACATGTGGACTCCCGATGTTTATGAGGGTGCACCGTCATCTATTACCGCCTTTATGGCGGTTGCTCCAAAAGCTGCTGCTTTTGCCGTGCTTGGCCGGGTTCTTATTATGGGATTTGGCGATGTTCATGTCCATTGGGGAACACTCATAGCCTGTATGGCAGTATTGACCATGGGCATTGGTAATATTGCAGCTATTGCCCAAAAGAGTATAAAACGGATGCTGGCCTATTCTGCCATTGCCCACGCCGGCTATGCCTTGCTCGGTATTCTGGCCGGAACCAGTGAAGGGCTGTCTGCCACCATGAATTACCTGTTTATCTATGCTTTCATGAATATGGGAGCATTTGCTATCCTTATTCTTTTGTGCAACAACAATCGGCGGGGTGAACAACTTGACGATTACCGGGGTCTGGCTAAAACAAATCCGCTGGCCGCGGTTATGATGCTCGTTTTCCTTTTCTCCCTTGCCGGTCTCCCGCCGACAGCAGGGTTTATAGCTAAGTTTTATCTACTCGTAGCCGCAGTACATGCCGGCTATATCCTGACGGTTATTGCTGCCATGATCTTCAGTGTTGTCTCGGCTTTTTATTATCTCCGGATAGTACGGTATATGTATTTTGAGGAGGCTGTAGACGAAACAACTGTCTCAATGTCACCCGCAATGACGGCAGCTTTGACTCTGGCCATGATTGGCATGATCGGCATGGCAGTTTTTCCGTCATTTATTCTTAATTTTGCCGGGAATGCAGTGATTGGGTTTTAACTAAATGGCATTCAATACACTTTTCAAACACTGGTCGTACCGGATATTTGCTCCGGGAACGATTATGCGAGAAAAGTACGAGGCGTTTAAGCATTTGTTGCGCTTTGATGCCCGTTGCCATGAGCAGATGGCAGAGTTCCAGGATCTACTTCATGGTGACCGCCGGGAAGATCTCTCTCGCATTCGTGTCCGTTTCGACCTTTTTTCCGACCAGATCGCCGGCATGATTGATTGCCTTGCAACAATGGCTCCGGGGAAATATGTAACGCTGAAGGATTATCATAAAAAATTTGATTTCTATGTCCGCTTTCTACTGGCCCCGCCGGAAATCGATATCAGTCCTCCCTTTGTTCTTCCCCTTGATGAAATACATTCTGCCGATAAAAATATAGGCAACAAGGCAAAAAATCTTGCCATTCTGAAAAACGAGCTTGGCGCCCCTGTGCCGCAGGGTTTTGCGGTTACATCCAACAGCTTCCATTACCTTATAGAATACAATAATCTTCGTGAAAGAATTGATGATTTCCTCTCTGAACTTAATATCGATTCAACTCACTCCCTGAACTGGATTTCCGGACAGTTGATGGAGTGTATCCTGACCGCTGAAATGCCCCCGGATATCGAGCAGACAATGCTTGATTGCTATGATGAGCTTGAGCAGGAGGCAGGCAGGAAGGTTATCACCGCTGTTCGCTCAAGCGCTATCAGTGAAGATGGGGAGTGCTCCTTTGCGGGTCAGTACACGACCCTGCTTGATGTGACAAGGGAAAAACTCATTGGGTCCTATCTGAAGGTTCTGGCCTCAAAATATTCCCCAGAAGCCCTTTGTTACCGAGTCAGAAACGGCCTCAGTGATGAAGAAACAGCTATGTCTGTGCTGGTGGTTGAAATGGTACCTGCAAAGAGCAGTGGCGTTCTCTATACCCGTAGTCCGCTGCATGAGTCAGGGGAGGGCGACACACTCCATCTTCATGTCATCCGAGGACTGGGTGAGGCCCTGGTCAGCGGCGCTATAGTACCTGATCAGTATATACTGACAAAAGAAGAACAGCCCAGGATTCTGGACAGGCAGGAAAAGTACCGGGCTGTAACGGAAAAGCAGGTTGAAATTCTTGGTCGATGGGGAATGCGAATCGAAAATCATTTTCAGACCAGCCAGGATATTGAGTGGGCAATCGATAATGACGATACGCTCTATTTTTTACAATCCAGACCGTTACACATATCCGCTCCAATTGAACCTCTCCGGGAAAGGGCAGTTGTTAAGGAAGATCTTGTTGTCGTATTAGGTGATTGTGAAAGGGCGGCACCCGGTGTTGCTGCCGGAGAGGTTTACAGGATTGATACCAATCATAAGCTGGAAAATATTCCCTTTGGAGCCGTACTTGTAACCCGTGATACACCCCCGGACTTTGTGCAGGTTATAAACCGGCTTGCTGCTGTGGTTGCCGAGCGCGGCAGCCGGGCCAGCCATTTTGCCACGGTAGCTCGCGAATTTGGTGTACCTTTCCTGACTGGAAGCGCCAATGCCGGGACTCTCCTTGAACCTGGCAGCCCGGTTACGGTGGACGGTGACCAGGGTGCCGTATACCAGGGAGAGATCGAATCATTGATCCGTAAAGATATACGCCCTTCAGAAAAAAATCAGTATCATCGGACCATTCGAGAGGTTTTGAATTTTATTGCACCGCTTGAACTCGTTGATCCGGCAGCAGAGAATTTTATCCCGGAAGGCTGTCGCTCCATGCATGATATCATCCGCTTCTGCCACGAAAAAGCAGTGCAGTCGATGTTTTCAACGGCCAGACCGGGTACGGGACGCGGTGCCTTGAAACTGGTAGCTGATCTGCCCCTTGATGTGTTTTTATTTGATGTGGGCGGGGGCATTGCTGCAGGGGGACAGAAGAGTGGAGATGTGCCTTTTGCCGAGATCACGTCCATACCCTTTCTTGCCCTGTGGCGAGGGCTTGCTCACCCCGATGTCAAGTGGAAGCAGAAACCTTTTGACTGGGATGCCTATGATAAAATTGAACTTGCCGGCGGAATTCCACCCAAGCGGGATAGTTTTGCCTTTGCAAGCTACGCTGTAATCGGATCTGATTATCTTCATTTTAATATCCGTTTTGGTTATCATTTTACCATTGTTGATGTCCTGTGCGGAGAAAATGCAACAGAGAATTACTGTATGATGCGTTTTGCCGGCGGCGGGGGAGATTTTGGCCACCGTTCATTGCGGATAGATTTTATTACCAGTATCCTTGAACAGCTTGAATTTACAGTTGAAAAAAAAGGAGACATGCTTGAGGGGAGGCTTGCAGGTCTTTCGAGCAGTGTTATTCAGGAAAAGCTCGACATGCTGGGCCGCCTGCTCGGAGCCACCAAGTTGATGGACATGGTGCTTGAGAATGAACAGATGGTGATCCTGTGTGTGGATGATTTTTTCAACGGTCGTTATTCTTTTTCACAGGAAGGTTGAAAGCACTGTTATGTCCCGGGCGCGAAGATAATCATGATGCCGGTCAATGCTACTTTGTCACATTATTTATGAAATGAAAACAACCGTTGGTTCGACGTCATCCCCGAATGTTTTTATTGGGGAACAGTAGCCGGCAACGCTCTGAATCGAAATCTACGCATATCTTCCACAAAAAGCATGCGGAAATGACGGAAAAAGAAAAGGTGACAAAGTAGAAATAAGAGCATTAAATAATTCAATTGTTATGTGAAACTTATTGTTATATCAATAAGTTGTTTGCTTACGCATCGGTTGGGTTGTTTTTTATTGATAAATTTTTGCATTTAATGCTGATTGTGGTATCTTATAAGAAGAGGTATTATCTTTACTTATACTTAGAGAGTACCATGCAAGCGAATTCTGTTGTCTCGCAACGACAAAATCAGGAGCGTCGTCGTTACTCAAGGGTTGTGTTTGACAGTGGTGGCTGGCTGACTGACAATGACAAGCGACATCGTTTCGATCAGGTGTGCAACCTGAGTATGGGAGGTGCCTGCCTCCAGGGTTCCACCTCGCTTCGGTCAGGTGATATGTGCGATTTTGAGTTGCACGAGGAAGGACGAACCTTCTGCGGGATTGTTAAATTTTGAGCCCGGGTTATCCGGACTGATTTAAACAAACTGGCTCTTGAATTTGTTAATATGGATGTTGACAACTATATGTTTCTGCAGACCCTGATACTCTATAACACTGATGATCCACTTGGCGTAGTCACCGAGTTTCAGGATAATTTCCCTAACCCTCCCATAGCTGCCACCTGCTGAGTTTTCTTTTTTGTAATTACCGTCATCATTACAATCAATTGTATTAATTACTTATGTAATTCGTTATTCTATGGTAAGTAAAACAGCCAATCAATAATTACCGTCAAAAAAATCACATGGCACAGGAACAGTTGCAAGAACCAGATATTGCCAATTGGGCTAAGCCCTTTGCCAGGCTTGGTGACCAGTTTCTTTACCTGCTCACCGATCTGGGCCGTATGGGGCTTTTTCTCCTTGCTGCTCTGGCCGGTGTGTTCAAACGACCTTTTCGGGGCGGGGAACTGCTTAAGCAGCTCAGTTTTATTGGGGCCGGCTCTATTACCGTGATTTTTTTTACCGCTCTGTCTTCAGGGATGGTGCTCGGGCTGCAGGGCTATTATTCATTGCACAAATTTGGTGCTGAGGGAATGCTGGGCTCAGCGGTTTCTTTAACACTGATCATGGAACTCGGACCAATCCTGACCGCTCTCATGGTCACAGGCAGGGCAGGATCCGCCATGTGTGCCGAGATTGGTATCATGCGTATCTCGGAGCAGATTGATGCCCTTGAGTGCATGGCCGTTGATCCCTTTCGATATCTTATTTCACCCAAGTTGCTCGCCACCTTGATCTCTGTTCCCCTGCTTACCGCCATGTTTGATGTTGTCGGCATTTTTGGCGGATATCTGGCCGGTGTCAAGCTGATGGGGGTCAGTTCCGGATCTTTTTTTAACGGTATGATGCAGAGTGTGACCAACCATGATATCAGGCTCGGTATTATCAAGTCTTTTGTGTTTGCCCTGTTGCTGGTCTGGATAAGTACAGGCCGCGGTTACTTTGTCCAGCAGATCCGGGGGGTTGGTTTCGGGGCTGAAAGTGTCAGCAAGGTGACTACCCAGGCCGTGGTGATGTCTTCGATTTCAGTCCTTATTTTTGACTACCTACTGACTGCGGTATTGTTGTAAAGATGACTGCTG
>JAYEKB010000065.1:0-5062 GCA_034660835.1 Thermodesulfobacteriota bacterium | reverse complement strand
TGCCGGATGATCCCGCATGAATTTTTAAAATTTACGCCTGCAACAAATTGCGGTGAGTGCGGATATCCGGCCTGCCTGGCCTTTGCCGTAGCTGTGACCAAGGGCGGAGTCTCACCCAAACTCTGCCCTTATGTTAACAGCAAAGATTTGCCCGCAGACGTTGCTCCTCCCCAGACAGAGGGTGGGCTGGACGCTGTTGACCGTGGCCAGGAAAAACGGGACATGGCCCTGGTAACGCATCTCAAATCCAAGGTCAAAGATCTTGATTTCAATGCCCTTAGCCGGCGTCTTGCTGCCGATTGGTCGGCGGAAGATCCTGATGTGCTCAGGTTTTCCTTTCTCGGTCGTCCGGTGGAGCTTGGGCGTACATTCGTCGCTATGGGTGATGAACAACTCGTTGATCCCAGGGACCAGATCCTGCTCTACAATTACGTCGCCTTTGGGGGCGGCAGAATCCCCGATGGAACATGGGTGGGCATGGAAAGCCTGCCCAATTCCATTTCCAAAATTCGTACCCTTGCCACGTACTGTGAACTGCGGCTGGCAAAGCGATTCAGCAGCCGTGCCGAAATACTGACAGCGCTTTGCAGTGAGATCGGTGCAGTTTCCGGCCCTGCTGATCAGAGTGCAGACGTTGGTATGATTATCTCTGTTATGCCCCATGTTCCCCTGTATCTCCTGTTCTGGGACGAAGAACCTGAAGACGGCTTTGAGGCCAAGGTCAAGGTTTTGTTTGATCATCATGTTATGGATTTTCTTGACCTGGAGTCTCTTGTGTTTGCTGCCGAGCGTATGGCTGACCTGCTGGCAGAGTTAGACGTAGACGTCTGATGGTCCTTGCATCATTGAAACAGGGAATTGACCGATTTGCTGATACCCGAATACTTGTGATCGGAGATGTTATTGTAGATCAGTTCATCTGGGGCTCAGTTTCCAGGATTTCCCCGGAAGCTCCGGTACCGGTGGTCAATGTTACCCGCGAGGAACTGCTTCTTGGCGGCAGCGCCAATGTGTTGCGCAATATTATTTCCCTGGGTGGTTCCTGCGCCCTGTGTGGTATAATCGGCAGCGATGGTATGGGCGAGGAGTTGCTTGCTCTCTTGCGCGAGATTGGAGCCCCGGTTGAGGGTCTGGTCAGGGGAAAGCGCCCCACCACATTGAAAACCAGGGTGGTTGCCCAGGGCCAGCAGGTGGTGCGCTATGACCGGGAAAAGTCAGGCAGTCCCTCCCGGCAGACGCTGGAAAAACTGCAGGACTATCTTGCTGCCAATTTATTAAACTTTGATGCAGTCATTGTTTCAGATTATTCAAAGGGAGTTGTCAATGAGCAGCTTATGACTCGGCTGCATCAGCTCCTTGATCAAGTGCGCGGCGAGACCGGCCGCCCCCTTCCCCTGATTGTTGATCCAAAACCTGCCAACCTGCACCGTTTTGTCGGTGCCACCGTAATTACGCCCAATAATCATGAGGCCGCTTTAATGAGCGGTATGGAAATTAGTAATGAGCAGGGGTTACTGGCCGCAGCCCGCCATATCAGGGAAGAAATCGACTGTGAGAATGTATTGATCACCCGGGGAGAGGCCGGTATGGCCCTGCTGCAGGGAGAGCATGATTTTGTTACCATTCCGACCATGGCCAAAGAAGTGTACGATGTGACCGGTGCCGGCGATACGGTTGCCGCAACCCTGGCCCTTGGTCTGGCAGCAGGATGTTCCATGACTGATGCTGCCGTACTGGCCAATTATGCTGCCGGCATCGTGGTGGGTAAGGTGGGCACTGCTTCGGTAAGCCGACAGGAACTGCTGGCTGCTCTTGACTGAAAGATTTTTCGTTTTTTCCCCTGAATGTAATTCTCTGAGAAATATCCATGCGACCACGTAGTATGACCGGCTTTGGCCGGGGAGAGGCAAGTGAAGCGGACCAAACCTGGACCGTGGAAATACGCACAGTCAACCACCGTTTTCTCGACCAGCGAGTGGTACTGCCCCGCGCCTATACAGCCCTGGAAGAACGGGTCAAAAAGACTGTTGCCACCGGTCAGGACCGTGGTCGGGTGGAGGTCAGCCTGGTACTTGCCGGTAGCGGTTCAACTGTTCCCCGGCTCACTGTGGATATGGATCTTGCCCGCCAGTACCATGACTGTCTGCAGCAACTTGGTGAGGAGTTTGGTCTTGGGGGACGTATTCAGCTGGCTGACATGGTTGATCAGCGTGATATTATCAGTCTGCAGGAGCAGAGCCCGGATCTTGATCAGGAGTGGCCGCTGGTCCGGCAGGCAATTCTTGCCGCCCTTGCTGAATGCAAACATATGCGTGAGCAGGAGGGTCAGACATTGAAAGAAGATCTGCTTGATCGTCTGGGTCATTTTGCTGCCATTGTGAACGATATTGAAGCCGGTATCCCGCAGGTTCTGCAGCAGCGGCAGGAAGAACTGAAAAATCGGGTCTTGAAAATGCTGGACGGTATGGATATCGATCCCATGCGTCTGGCCCAGGAAACTGCCATCATGGCGGATAAGGCCGATGTCACCGAAGAGGTGGTCAGGCTGGCCAGTCATATTTCCCAGTTCCGCTCCTTTCTGAACAGTGATGAACCTGTGGGTCGCCGTCTTGATTTCCTGCTTCAGGAGTTTCTTCGCGAAGTCAACACCCTGGCCTCCAAGATCTCCAATGCTGCAATTGCGCATTTGGGTGTGGAGATGAAAAACGAGATTGAAAAGCTGCGTGAACAGGTCCAGAATATCGAATAAAGACAAGGGAACAGGGAAGAGGAAGGAGGATTACTGAAAATGGATAACAGACTCATTAATGTCGGTTTTAGTAATGCCGTCAAGATCAGCCGTATTCTGGCCGTGGTTAATCCCGGATCCTCGCCGATTAGAAAGCTTAAGGATGAGGCCAGGCAGGAACATAAGCTTATCGATGTAACCGAAGGCCGCCGTACCCGTGCCATCATTATCCTGGATAGCGGTCATCTTGTCCTCTCCTCGGTACAGCCGGATACAATTAATCAACGGCTGGCAGCCCTTGAGGAACACCGAAAAAATCCCGGCCATTTGCTCCATCCCCTGGAGATAGAAGATGACTGAGTCCATGCTGCTGGTTATCTCTGCTCCTTCCGGTTGCGGCAAGACAACAATTTTGAAAAAAGTAATGACCGATCTACCCGGGCTCGCTTTTTCTGTTTCCCATACTACCCGCGAGCCCCGTCCAGGCGAAGAGGATGGACGTGACTACCATTTTGTCAGTCGTGAGCAGTTTAAAGAGATCCGCGATCAACAGCCTTCGGGTTTTCTTGAATGGGCAGAGGTGCACGGTAATTATTACGGAACTTCCAGGCAGGATGTTGAGGATCGACTGGCCGAGGGGCAGGACGTGATTCTTGATATTGATGTCCAGGGTGCCAAACAGATTCGCCGACATGGGGCGCTGGTAACGATTTTTATCGCACCACCGTCCTTGTCCGAGCTTAAACGACGTTTACGCGGCCGGGGCACGGAAAACGAAGAGAGCCTGGCCGTCCGTCTTGCCAATGCAAAAAAAGAGATGCAGGCCGCTGATGCGTACACCTACCTGATTGTCAATGATAAGTTGGATGAGGCGGTCCAGGCACTGGAGGCTGTTATTATTGCCGAACGCTGCCGCAGACGACGCCGGGTGGATGGAGCTTCGGTAGTAATCAACGACTGAATTAATCTCTTCTCTCATTTGAATACTGTAGGAGCCCAGTCCTCTGGGCGATAAGTAACAATCGCCCAGAGGACTGGGCTCCTACAATTCCAGGATTTCCGAAATCAATTGTCAAATTTTTCCTACTAAATCAGAATTCTATGGCAAAACAGAACAGGCCCCGTAAAGGGTACAGTAAAACAGCCGTGTCTGAACAGGCAGCAACCGATGACCTGCTGTGGGGTGTGAACACAGTCCAGGAGGCCCTGCTCAAAAATCCACGCAGTCTAAGTGAGGTTTTAATCCAAAAGGGCAAGGCCGGTCCAAAGCTGCAGGAGGTTATTGATACTGCCCGGCAGGCACAAGTCAGGATCCGTTTTGTAGAACCTGAGCGGATGGGCGTTCCCCGTGACTGCAGGCACCAGGGGGTCGTCGCCCGCCAGACAGAGGCCAGTTTTGTTCCCCTGAAGGAACTCCTTGAACAGGCCTCGGCAGGATCTGGTCGAATCCTGATTCTGGATTCCATTCAGGACCCCCGTAACCTGGGATCCATCCTCCGTTCAGCCCTGGCAGCCGGCTTTACCTCTGTAATTCTTACCCGTGAGCGCAGTGCGCCTTTGACAACCACTGTTGCCCGGACATCAGCAGGGGCTATCTCCCATCTGCAGATAGCCCAGGTTGTCAATCTCTCCGACACCCTGAAACACCTCAAGGAACATGGATTCTGGGTATACGGCACAGTAGCGGACCGTGATGGGGAGTCAATCTACAGTACGGATTTCAGCGGCAGGATTGGCCTGGTTATTGGCAGCGAGTCCAAAGG
This sequence comes from Thermodesulfobacteriota bacterium, assembly GCA_034660835.1. Taxonomy (GTDB): domain Bacteria; phylum Desulfobacterota; class Desulfobulbia; order Desulfobulbales; family Desulfobulbaceae; genus Desulfobulbus_C. The sequence continues at coordinate 571 of JAYEKB010000065.1, read as the reverse complement.
TATTCGTCCACTGGTACGAAAACAGTGCGACCACCTGGTCACCATTCCCATGTCCACGGATTTCGACTCCCTCAACGCCTCGGTTGCAGCAGCTCTGGTCATGTTTGAGGTTGTCCGTCAGTGTGCCGGTAAACGTGACGCATCGTAAGGCGTCAACCCATCTTCATGCGCTTGGAATCTGCGCGTACACTCAACAGGTGTTCACTTCTTCAGGGGACCGGTCCGCTCATTTTCCGGAACCGGTATCATGCACCCTCTAACCATTCCCGGCTCATATGGTGGATCAGCAAGGCTTCTGATGTGAGCAAGCACATTAAGGATATCTTCATCAGATAAAATATGCTGCCATTGCGGCATGATATGAGAAAAGTTCATGGCCCTGCCGCCATATTTTATTACCCTGAAGAATCGCATATCCGGAATCATGTTCATATAGTCGCCATTGGCGTGGACACGGGGGCGCGGATCGAGCTGTTCGTTTGTTGCCCGATCCCCATCACCTTTTCCTTCTGCTCCATGACAACCAATGCAGTACTGGTTATAGATTCTACTTCCCTGTTTTGCGTCTGCC
>JAYEKB010000064.1:0-5070 GCA_034660835.1 Thermodesulfobacteriota bacterium | reverse complement strand
GACCTGGGTATAGCCTATCTGTATGATGACAAGGATTCCCGCAGCGCTGTCAATGAGATGATCAACGGAACCTTTGATGATGCAGGTGCCCATCTTGTGTCCGTGGGATTTTCTTATAAGTTGTAGAACCAGAACCCAGGGAGCAGGCTGATTCCGACTCCCCGGGAAAGTATTGTTTGCACACAGATACTACAGGGCGGACTGAAGCAATTCGGTTCGCCCTGTTTCGTCTTGAAGCAGTCAATTGTGAGTGTCTGTTGGGTCAGTCAGCAGTATCCTGCCCCTGGAAAATTTGCTAGGGCAGCCGGAAATGGTTAAATTGTCATGAGGCAATGCAGAATAGTTATCCAAGCAGCAAGGTGTTGGCAAAGCTGATGATCGGCATGATGACCTTGCCGATAAGGCCGGCATAAAACAGGATTAACAGCAGGATAAAGCCATAAGGCTCCAGTTTGGCGTAACTGCGGGCCGCATCGGGCGGTAATATACCCATGAGCACCCTGGATCCATCCAGCGGAGGAATGGGCAAACAGTTGAATACGGCGAGCATGATATTAATCCACACTGATGCCACCAGCATGCCGACCATTGGTTTTAAGAGATACATTGGAATGAAAGGCAGCATGATGAGCAGTTTCACCAAAATGGCACTGACAATGGCTGTCACGACATTGGCTGCCGGTCCGGCCAGGGCCACCAGCAGCATACCTTTTTGCGGGTCCTTGAAATAGCTGGGATTTACCGGAACCGGTTTGGCCCAGCCGATCTTCATGATAATAAAGGCTATCACGCCCAGCGGATCAATGTGTTTGAGCGGGTTCATGGTCAACCTGCCCGCATTTTTTGCCGTTGGATCTCCCAGGCTCCAGGCCACGTAGCCGTGGGCCAGTTCATGAAAGGTCAGGGCAAAAAGAAAAGGCGGCGCCAGGATGACGAGTTGTTGTATGAAATGGTTAATGTCCATGGGGGGGAAGGGAAAAGGTTTAAGGGGTAAATGGCATAGGGTTTAAGGCATTGGGCTTAAGGCATATGGCATCAAGGCTTACGGCTTAAGGTTTGTAAGTGTGCGCCTTTGGCGGTTAATAGAGAATGGATTGTTCTCACAGTGCAGGGTAAAGGATTGTTTGTATTTCCTGAAAAAGAAACAATAAGGACAAAGCGAAAAAAATCGAGGGAAATTATTCGGACATATCCTTAGTGCCTTACTCTTGAACTTCTGTTATTAAAAACAGGCAGGTAAGCGTAGACTCCGAATTAAAATATCAAATTTTCAATGACACAAACAAGGGGCAACACTTAAATCGGGCGTTCGGATTGTTTGGATCATTTAGTATTTGGTTCTTTGATATTGTTTCGTATTTCGTATTTCTTATTTCGGGCTTTCCGGTTTATCCGGGTTAGGGTATCTTTGTTTGATAAACTCAATGGCCTCTGTCCTGGTGTGGACCTTGCCGTTGAGCTGGTCTTCAATCAGATGGTTGAGCATGGTTCGGAAATCGGGCCCGGGCCGGTAACCAAGCTGCTGCAGGTCATCTCCGTTGATCAGGGGCTGGACACCTCGCAGTCTGGTTACATACAGGGAAACATCCCGTTGGATATATTTTTTGCGGGCAATGGTCATCAGGTAGAGCAACCCTTCGTTTTCCAGCTCGCAGAGCAACCAGTATATTTCGCTGGGCTTCATAAAAGGCCTCTGCAGCATGTCAAGAGCAATACGTTCCACCTCTGTTTTCTGACGCACCAGCAGTTTGCCCTCTTTGTTCGGCAGTTCGAAGCGGTTGCAGAAGTTCCCGAGCTGCCGCACTCGTGAACGGCTGAAAACAGCCAGCAGGTACACGATCCAGGACTCACATCTCTCTTCTAAATAGAGCAGTTTGAACCAGGCGACTGATTTTTCGGCCTGGGTCAGGACGTGGACAAAACGGCGGTCAATCTTCAGGTTTGGTCGCAGGTCCGGCCAGAGAAAGGGGAAGAGTTTGAAATAAGACATCCGGCGGAGCGAGCCCAGGGGATTGTCTTCTGACAGGATCAACTTCAGTTCACCAAAAAAGCGAGGTCCGGAAAAACGTTCAAACAGGTGCATCTTGACCGCATTTTTTATCAACTTTTCAGAATGCCGGGTAATCTGGAAATCAAGGCGCTGTTCAAAGCGGATGGCCCGGAAAATCCGGGTAGGGTCTTCTACAAAACTTAAGTTATGCAGCACCCGGACTCTGCGTTCTTTGAGATCGTTCTGTGAGTTAAAAAAATCCACCAGGGTACCGAATCGTTCCGGGTTGAGGTGGACGGCCATGGCGTTGATGGTAAAATCGCGGCGGTACAGGTCCAGCTTGATGGAACTCAGCTCCACTGTCGGCATGGCAGCCGGATACTCGTAATACTCCAGTCGGGCCGTGGCCACATCCACCCGCAGACCGTCCCGGAGGATTACGGTGGCGGTGGCAAACTTTTCATGGGTGCGAACGGTTGCCTGCCTGCGCCTGGCAAACTCTTTGGCAAACTCGATGCCGTCCCCTTCCACCACGATGTCAATGTCCAGGTTGTTGATCTGCAGCAGCAGGTCGCGGACAAAACCGCCCACCGTGTAGGCATGTATGTCAAGATCCTCGGCTGTTTCACCGATTTCACGCAGCAGGGAAATGATATCCCTGGTCAGCGACTGGGTCATCAGGGTACTGATGTTGCGGGTTCGTTCCGTGGACGGATGCTCATCCTCCTGCAGCAGGTTGCGCGGCAGGTGGGAGGGGTCGTTCACCAGCAGGTTGAGCAGGTCGGTTCGGGTGATTACCCCGCAGATTTTGTGTTCTGCACAGACAATGGGGATCAGCCGTTCCCGGTTTTCGATGATCAGTTCCTGGATATCGGCCAGGGTGGCTGTTTCGGCCAAGGTGGGGATATCAGTGGTCATGTACTCGCTCACCGGCACCTCACCGAGTTCGAGGAAGATAGCCTTTTCCACCACCCGGCGGGAGATGATGCCCAGCAGCCCCGAGGGATTCTTTTTATCCGAGTTGTCGGTGACCACCGGCAGGACCGTTATATTGTAGCGGGTAAGCAGGCTGTTTGCGTGGTTGATGGTGACCCCGGGCGTGGTGGTGATGACCGGTGAGGACATCAGTTCACCTGCCATGGCCTGGGGCCGGACATGTCGGTGCAGCAGGCGGACCAGTTGTTCTTCAGCCTCGAAAATGGTCTTGCCTTTGATGGTGGCCGATGCGGCAGAGGCATGGCCGCCGCCTCCGAAATCACGGGCAATGACACCGACATTTACTTCCGGAATCCTGCTGCGGCCTATGATATAGAGCCGCTCTCCCATGCAGATCAGTCCAAAGACCACATCCAGGTTTTCCATGACCATCATCCTGCGCACAAGTACAGCAAAATCATCTACATACTTGGGTAGGGTCAGTGTGCTTATGGCAATGCGTATGGACTGGATGGTGTAGGTGGAGGTGTTTTTCAGCAACCCGCTCAGCAGTCCCACCTGCCGGGCGGAAAGATCCTTACTGACAAATTGGTTGACAATATCAAGATTGGCCCCCTTAGCCAGCAGCCAGGCAGCCGCTTCCAGATCAGCCGGAGTGGTGGTGTGGAGAAAAGAGCCGGTATCCTCGTAGATGCCCAGGGCCATGAGGGTGGCCTCGTCCGGAGACAGTTCTATATGTTTCTGTTTAAACAGCCGGACAAAAACAGTTGCAGTGGAACCCACCTCCTCAACAATCTCAAGATCTCCATGCATATCACCGGGAGCGTCCGGATGGTGGTCATAGAGATGGATTTCAAGGCCGGGATTATCAAGACATTCCTGCAACCGGTCTATGCGGCTCCCCTGGCGGGTGTCGACTACAATGAGGCGGGTTACCGCCTCCAGGTCAATGTGCTTGATCTTTTTGAAGTCATACAGGTTGCGGATCTCCTGGGACAGGAAATCACGCAGTCGCCGCTCCACGGATCCGGCAAAGACCAGTTCAGCATTGGGATACAGCTTACTGGCAGCCACCATGGAGGACAGCCCGTCAAAATCCGTGTTGATATGGGTGGTGATAACTTCCATAGGTTCAACTATACCCGACTTGGGCTGGTTGGCAAAACTTCTCTTAATTCAGCCTTTATTCACTGTTGAGATGCAGAGAAAGACTTTTTTTAGCTCATTCCCTCTGCGCTTTCTGCGTCTTTGCGTTGAATTCTCAGGAAAACCAACTCTTGGTTCGTTATTGCATCGGCTAACATACCTGGTTCCAGCGGGATCCTCTTCACTTCCGCTCGTTCAATAACCGGCAGTATTCGTTCGCCCTGGCGGTCCAGGAATCGGGCCAGGGTTTTGCCCTTGATAAGGATACCGGTCTGCAGCAGTTGCGGCCCGGTTTCAGTGGCGATCATGTTAAAGAATTTTAACGTAATATAGCCGGATTGATCAGTTATGTCGGACTGTACCGCCACCGGCCTGGTACGCAGGGATGCGTGTTGGCCGCCGCGTCGAAAAATTGCTCCTGCAAGGCCGGGCATGGCAGCGGACAGGGCAAGGGTGTCACCAGCTGACAACTTCCTGCTCGTATTGTCTTCAGCCACTCCGTTCACAAAAATCGTCTGTACCCGCTCTCTGATATATTCCTCGTTAAAACCGGACAGCCCCATGAGCAGTTCTGCAATGGAGATTGTACCGCTTACAGGCAGTACAAAGCCACGCTGCAGCAGGGTAGCCGTTTTGGGGGCAGCGTTTCTGGTTGTCTTCAAGCAGAGAGTAACCGGGAGTGCGTGTATATCGTTTATATAGGTCATGTGTTTTCCTGTTTGTTATAGCCACCGGTAGAAAAAGGGGAGTACGGCTGTCCATGACAGCACTATAACGGGCCTGCAGATCAACACAATATTTTTCAGTTTATGGATGGCTGCCGGAAAACTTTGTCTGTTGACCTTGTTAATCATATTTGACCTGCACTTAGCCCGTATATTTCACAAGTCGAGGTGGCTGCAGATGCGCTGAGCACCTGAGTAAGCAGGTAAGCGAAGACTCCGATAGTTGCCTATGCTTGCTCAGGTAGCGACAAAGCAGGTGCGGCTGCATCGGCT
>JAYEKB010000063.1:0-5077 GCA_034660835.1 Thermodesulfobacteriota bacterium | reverse complement strand
TGATCGTAATGAAAAAACTATGTAATACTAAAAAAATTGATGGATGCAGAAGACTCCGGACGGAGTGTTGAGATGGGAACTGCCGCGTAGCGGCTTACTTGAACAGTGCGTTATCTATGGTCAGCATGGTTTTTCCCAGTTTACCCTCCTGAGATATCGACGATTTTTTCATCACCGACATACTCTTTCAGAGCGAATCGGTCGAGGAAGGAAATTTTCTTCACAATGTCCCGGATTGTTTTTGTGTTGTTGATGATGGTCTGGAGTTCCCTGTATGTTTCTGATTCCGGCTCAAATTCATCCTGGAGAAACTCAGTATTACCCAGCACCACCTGAAGGGGAGAATTCAATTCGTGAGCTATGGTTCCCGCCATTGCCAGAATTTCCTCCCGCTTCTCCCGCTCTCGCTTTTTCTCACGATCGCTTAAAATACCCATTACCAAGGCAACCACGTTAAAAAGGAGAATTTCAAGGGACTTGTCCAAATCTTCCGGCGAAAAATTTTGCCAATGCATGATAACAAGGGGAAGATAGAGGGCGCTGATGCCTACTGATGCAACAAGCCCACCCCGTACTCCAAACCAGAACGCAGCAAGAAGGATGGGAAGGAAATAGAGTTCCCGGAAGACAATATGGTAATAATACTGGCTTTGCTTGGTCGAAAAATGAAGAAACGTCGTTATTACAACCAGCAAGATTACCAGGAAAATTTTGAGATAATCAGTGTGTATTTTATTATTTGATGGATTCATTTTACATACCTCATCAAAACATTTAGTCCATCCCGTGCCCAAGCAAGACAAACATCCTTGACTTGAGAAATCGATTGTGTCCCGGAAAAAGTTTTTGGGTCAGACAATTCGTTTCTTTTCAAAATTTAAGTTGCAGGTAGTGTGCCAGTGAAGAAAAACCAAGTGGAAAAACATGTAACATCAAGGAATAAAATAGTTAAACTTAATAAAAATGAAAATATAGTGATGTCATTCAACAGAAAAGTGCCTAATAATTAGACAGGACGAAGAGGTGGGAGTGGAAAAGTGTCTAAAAATTAACCACTGTCCGGTTAATAGAATCTGGTCAGGAAAAGTTGAGAAAAGAAAAGATTGTCTTGAGCCTATTCAGGACATCTTCCGATTTTCACAACCTGGCTTATACAAGCCAACAGCTGTGAAAATAGTAGAGAAATCAGCTAAAACCAGGCGTGAAGCCCAACAACAAATTGAAAATTGTCTCTATCCTCCCCCTCTTCATTGGCATAATCTGCAGTTTGGCCATAGAGGTGTGTCCAGTTTACGCCGATGTATGGGGCAAATTCACGACGAAATTCATAACGCAGCCTCAAGCCCGCTTCGATGCTTGAAAGCCCTGAGCCTATCCCTGTGGCAGGGTCATCTTTGCCATAAAGGTTCAGTTCAATTTCCGGGACCAGGATGAGCCGCTGGGTCAACATCACCTCATATTCTGCCTGGAAGCGTGCAGCGGTACGGCCGCTGTCTCCAATGAACAGGGCAGCATCGATATCAAAATAATAAGGGGCCAACCCTTTCAGGCCGATGGCCAACCAGTCACGTTCGGGAGAAGGATGAATATCCCGGCGCCAACCGAGCTGTACGTCCCAAAAGGGCAAGATAGCCCGACTGTAAAGCGCTTGCAGCTCCATCTCTTCAAGATGATCATCGCTGTATTCTCCTTCGGCCTTGATCCAGAATTTATGCAGGTCTTTGCCTGCCCATCCCTCAACCTCCCAGTTCAGAGAGCTGTTGTTATCGTCGCTACGGATTTCCAGTTGATCTATTTCCAGCATAATCAGCAGCGGATCATCTTCCATTCCACCGGCAAAGCTCACATTTGGAATAATCAGTACAAAGAGCAGCAGTAATATACCGTTTTTCATTGGTCGACCCTCCTCAGCTCACAATGACTTTACGAAACATACCCAACATATGGTAGAGCAGATGGCAATGATAGGCCCAACTACCCATGGCGTCAGCAGTCACCAGGTAGCTGATTTTCGAGCCAGGCTGAACAATCACTGTGTGCTTGCGCGGAATTCGGTTGGGGTCACCGGTTTCAAGGTCACTCCACATGCCGTGCAGATGCATGGGGTGATTCATCATGGTATCGTTAACAAAGGTTATACGCAGCCGCTCACCGAACTTGAACTGCAACGGTTCTGCATCAGCATATTTTACACCGTTAATCGACCACATATAACGAGCCATATTACCGGTCAGGTGCAGTTGAATCTCTCTCTCCGGCTCCCTTGGATCAGGAGTTGAATAAAGGTTTCGAAGATCAGCATAGCTTAAAACCTTGCGACCATTGTTGCGCAGGCCGACACCGGGGTCATCCAATCGATACTGTGGATTTTGCGCCCGTGCATCTACATGTGGCCCGAACTCAGTTTCTGCATGAATGACCTTAGTATTGCTCCCGTGACCGGCAGGTCCGCGCATATCCATTGGAGCCATGGCCCCGGCCATAGCATGCTCGCTGTGCTTCATGCTATGCATCTCATGGTCATTAACCATATTGTCTGTCATTGCACTTTTTCCGTCTATGTAGTGACTCATGGTGCTCATGTCCATCCCCATATCCTGGTGGGTCAAGATAGGATAGGGATCAAATCCCGGAACCTCAACTCTCAAAGATGGATCAGGCGTTAGAGTACCCCGGGCATAGCCGGTTCGATCGAGGGCCTGGGCGAAGATACAGTAGGCCCGATCATCTTTCGGTGCGACAATAACATCATAGGTCTCAGCAACACCGATTCGGAATTCATCAACTGAAACCGGCTCGATATTCTGACCGTCTGCTGCGACAACGGTCATGGTCATGCCGGGGATACGCACATCAAAAAAGCTCATTGCCGATCCGTTTATGAAGCGCAGACGTACCTTGTCGCCTCGTTTGAACAGTCCGGTCCAACCGGCTGCCGGAGTCTGACCGTTCATCAGGAAAGTGTAGGTATACCCGGTAACATCAGACAGATCACGGTCGCTCATGCGCATCCGGTTCCACATGCTGCGTTCCGCCCAGGTTCTCGCTACTCCCTTCTGTTTAATGTCTCGTACCAGATCGGATGTGGTCCGCTCGGCAAAGTTGTAGTAGCCGCTCATCTTCTTGAGCTTTGCATAAATAGCTCCCGGATCTTCATCCGACCAGTCGGACAAGAGGATGACATACTCACGATCATAGCTGAACGGTTCCGGTTCCAGCGGGTCGATAATAATTGCCCCATACATGCCTGTCTGTTCCTGAAATCCGGAGTGGCTGTGATACCAAAAGGTTCCATTCTGCCGAACATCAAACTGATAGCTGAAGGTTTCACCGGGACCGATTCCCTTGAAGCTGATATCGGGAACGCCATCCATCCCAGACGGCAAAATTATACCGTGCCAGTGGATCGAACTCTGTTCAGCCAGCAGGTTGCTTACGTTTAGTGTTACCCGATCACCTTCCCGCCAGCGCAGAACTGGTCCCGGCACTAAGCCGTTCACTGTGGTGGCCACACGTTCTTTGCCGGTAAAGTTGACTGCCTGGGGAGCAAGAGTCAAATCAAATCGTTTGCCGCGCAGGGTTGGTTGTTCTCCCGGAGAAGAAGTGGCCAAGAGACGGATTGGAGACAACCCTAAACCAAGCAACGCCCCCCCCACAGTCATACCTTTAACAAACTGACGGCGCGGCATATGGATTTCTTCAAAACTAAGAAGTGTTTGTTTTATGTTCATGTGTAGCACCTCTTTTCATCATTTCTTCTCAGTTATTTGTCTTGAAATATTGCTAGGTTATAGCAGGAAGTATAATCCTGAATATCATTCCTTTGTCATTCAGCTGTTCATATTGCAGAACTCCGCCATGTGCTTCAGCTATTTTATTTACTATCGGTAGGCCAAGACCTGTGCCTTCCTTTTTGCTTGAGACAAATGGCTGTACAATTTCATCGATTTTATCGTTGGAGATTCCTTCACCATCATCTTCTACTTCTATAACCAAATTATTGGTGTCGATTTTACTGCGAATAATGACCTCTCCTTCAGCCGGTGATGCCTCTACAGCATTATTGATCAGGTTGAGCAAGGCCTGTTGTAATCGAAAGGAATCATAGGAAAAGAGCGACTGCTCATCCTGTAGCTGCCAAGATAATTGTACATTATGCTTCCTGGCTTTTTCTGTGGCAACGGGCATTATCTCCTGAAATAAATTTTTGAGATCACTCTCCTGACAATTCAGATCAAGTGGTCTGGCAAAAGACAGCATATCTTTTACCATTGAATCGAGTCGTTCTGTTTGATTCAAGACAATATCCAGTTTCTCACCAGATCTGTCCTCCTCCGGCAGTTTTCGACGGACCTGCCGGACTAAGCCTCCGATTGCAATTAACGGTGTTTTCATATCATGGGCAACACATGCAACGGCCTTTCCCATCCCGGCCAACCCTTCCTCTTTTTTTCTCATCTCCTGCAGTATCATCTCTCGATCCCGTAACCATCCAATCAGAATTCCAACAGTATTGAACAAGAGAATTTCCAAAAAGTTCCCCAGGTCGTGACCGGGAAGGCCGCTTGACCTGCCAGTGATCAGTGGTGCATATAAAGCTGTAATTACAAGAGCTGTAGCCAGTCCGCCACGCAGACCGAACCAGAACCCAGCCAGAATGATGGGCAGAAAGTAAAGCTCACGATATATTACATGTAAAATTGTTTCTTCCTGCCTGGTTAGATAGTGAAGCATGCTCACAAACCAGACCAAGCTGAAAACAATTACAAAATGGAGGACTGATTTTTTATTTGACCCAATCATTGCAATCAGCCTCCCTGCTTTCTCAGATGATTATTCTTTTTTGCGTAAAGGATTATCGGTCGTATGACCATGTCAAATAATTTAGCCACTCAATCTCCTTCAGTCAATGCACTGATCAGAAACCGAAGGAGGAGAGACTTTTGAGGGGTGCAGCATAACAACTTATTTTTTTGTAAAAAACTCTTCCCTTTTGGTTTGGAGCTCCTGCTGCAGAGTGGAGAGTTCCTTTTCCCTCTCACGAAGGCTGGCTACGGTTTCCTCTGGGTTGCGTGAT
>JAYEKB010000062.1:0-5084 GCA_034660835.1 Thermodesulfobacteriota bacterium | reverse complement strand
GGAGGCTAAAGTGACCTATGCCTGCTTCGAAAGCGACAAAGCAGATGCGGCCGCATCGGCCTGCCTCTGGTGAACACTTTGTGAATTATGCCAGTGGATTTAACCTGCAATTATTTAATCTCTTTCAGTAAGTTACTCAAGGTGAACAAAGTGTTCATGAAATATGCGGGTTAATGGCTTGGGCCATATCATTGCCATAACCGGTGGCATTGGATCCGGAAAAAGCAAAGTCTGCAGCCATCTGGCAAAACTTTGTCAGTTGCCTGTTGTTGACCTTGACCGGATCTGCAGGCAGTTGCTGGTTACCGGAGCACCGGGTTGGCTGGCATTGAAAGAGTTGTTAGATGATTATTTTTTTACTGTATCCGGTGAACTTGACCGGGTAGCTTTTCGAAAAGTTCTTTTTGAAGATGAAGGGCTGCGCAGCCGGGTTGACTCGCTCCTGCATCCTCTTGCACGAAAGGAAATGGCTGAGCAGGTATCCCGTCACAGCGGGCCGGTGCTGGTCGAAATCCCTCTGCTCTTTGAGGCCGGCTGGCAGGAAGACGTGCAGCTCATCGTGGTTGTGTATGCAGATCCTGAGGTGCGGGTTCAGCGTATTGTCAGCCGTGATAATGTCTCTGCAGAACAGGCCCGGCAAGAGATTTGCGCACAGTATAGTCTGGCTGAAAAAGCATTGCAGGCTCATCATGTGACAGATAATTCAGGCAGTTGGCAGGAAACCTGTCTTCAGTTGAGTCATCTGGCGGATTGTCTTAGCTGCAGGGGATAGTATTTTTTTAATCGTTTGTGCAAAAAACCTTGACAGGAGCACGGGAAACCAATATTAAAAACATACGTAACCTCAACGTATCGATACTATACTTCCTGTCGAATTCACGTTCTGATATTTCATAAAAATATATACTATAACTGATGTTGTCGGTGTTTTGCGCTGGTGACACCTTTAATGACAATCGTTAAAAAGCTTATCCTTCAGGATTTATCCTCCCATTTTTACTCAACTGATAAAAAAACAGTAACCAAAAAACTGTAGAGTGCATCGGCTCTGTCGATGCAGCCGGCCTGTGCGCGCCGTATCTGCATTGGCAGCAGGAACATATTTCGTGCGGATTGTTTTTTTATTTCAGTTTTGTACAATTTCTGGTTGGGAAATTCTGAGCATTGTGAACCACTATCTGTAACCCCTGATGAGGAATGACCGTTTGATGAATCCTACTGAGTTGAAAAATAAAAAAATCAGTGAACTCGTTTCGCTGGCGGCAGATTTAAAGATTGAAGGATATACAGCCATGCGTAAGCAGGAGCTTATCTTTGCCATTCTCAAGTCACAGGCTGATGATGACGGCAAACTGCGTGGCAGTGGTGTCCTTGAAGTTCTGCAGGACGGATTTGGTTTTCTCAGGGCTCCTGACTACAACTATCTGCCCGGTCCTGATGATATTTATGTTTCACCCTCTCAGATTCGTCGTCTTAACCTCCGTACCGGTGATACGGTAGAAGGAGAGGTGAGGTCGCCCAAGGATAATGAGCGCTATTTTGCTTTGCTCAAGGTTGATAAGGTCAACTTTGAGCCAACTGAAGCTTCGCGTAATAAAACCCTGTTCGTTAACCTGACGCCGCTCTTCCCGGATGACCAGATCAATCTGGAAGATGAACAGGATAACTTCTCCACCCGGATAATTAATATCGTCGCACCGCTTGGTAAAGGTCAGCGCGGCTTGATTGTCGCGCCGCCCCGGACCGGTAAGACCGTGCTCCTGCAGAAAATTGCCAGGGCTATTGTTGACAATCACAAGGAAATCACCCTGATTGTTCTGCTCATTGATGAGCGGCCTGAAGAGGTCACGGACATGAAGCGTAGTGTTGCGGCCGAGGTAGTCAGTTCCACATTTGACGAACCGCCCCAGCGCCATATACAGGTGGCGGAAATGGTCATTGAAAAAGCCAAGCGACTGGTTGAACATAAAAAAGATGTTGTTATCCTGCTTGACTCCATCACCCGTCTCGCCCGTGCCTATAACACGGTGACTCCCGCCTCAGGTAAGATTCTTTCCGGTGGTGTGGAAGCCAATGCCCTGCATCGGCCAAAACGTTTTTTTGGTGCTGCCCGTAATATTGAAGAGGGGGGCAGTCTTACTATTCTTGCCACCGCACTCATTGAAACAGGCAGTCGCATGGACGATGTTATTTTTGAGGAGTTCAAGGGTACAGGTAACATGGAAATTGTCTTGGATCGAAAGATGGCTGACCGCCGTATCTATCCGGCTATGAATATCCAGAAATCGGGTACCCGTAAGGAAGACCTGTTGCTGGCGCCGGACGATCTGCAGAGGATCTGGATCCTGCGCAAAATACTTTCTTCCATGAATCCGGCTGCTGCCATGGAATTTCTGCTTGATAAGATGAAGCCAACCCAGACCAATGAAGAGTTTTTTGCATCCATGAACCGCTGATGCCGGTTTTTCCTTTTAAAAAAAGGTAAAATAGGTAATATTATAATGTTGTTTAGTGTGGAATTAATAATCGCCATGTTGCGAACATGTTTTTTGGAGGCTTAGAGTACAATGAAACCGAATATCCATCCTGCATACCATAAGGTTAAGGCCAGGTGTGCCTGTGGTAATGAAGTAGAGCTTGGTTCTGTTAACGAGGAAATTGAAGTTGAAATCTGTTCTGCCTGCCATCCTTTTTTTACCGGCAAGCAGAAACTCATAGATACCGCCGGCCGTATTGAGAAGTTCAAGAAAAAATACGCCAAACATCTCGAGAAATCGAACGCGTAAATTTTCTGATTTGTCCACATGGCGGTGTCGTACTGCCATGTGGATTTTTTTTGTCCTTTTTATGCTCATGCAGCGTATTTGACTGTGCAATAAATCCAGGAAGATAGATCCTTACAGATCTGTCGTACGTTATATTCAGAAAAATAACATGTTTGAAAATCTTGCTGATATTCACGAAAAACTGTCAGCCCTGGAAGGGCAGCTGTCAGATCCTGAACTGGTAAACAACCAGAAAAAGTATCAGGAGGTAGTTCGTGATCATTCCCGGGTGTCAAAGCTCAATGAGTTGTATGGAGAGTATACCAGGGTCAGACAAGATTTGGCGGATAATCGTGAGTTGATTCGGGATGAGGCTGAAGACCCTGAACTTGCTGAACTTGCCAGGGCCGAGATTGAAGAGCTGACTGAACGGGAGCAGAAGCTGGAAAAACAGATCAGCCTGATGTTGCTTCCCGGGGATCCCAATGATGAAAAGAATATTTTTCTGGAGATCCGTGCAGGTACCGGTGGTGATGAGGCAGCTCTTTTTGTTGCCGATCTTTACAGGATGTTCTCTCGGTATGCGGAAATGCAGGGCTGGAGAGTCGAGATAATGAGTTCCAACCCCATCGGAATTGGTGGATTTAAGGAGTTGATCGCCCTGATTACCGGAAATCAGGTCTATTCCAGGTTAAAGTATGAGGCTGGTGTACACCGTGTCCAGCGAGTGCCGGAAACCGAGACTCAAGGGCGAATCCATACCTCTGCCGTTACCGTGGCTATTATTCCGGAGGCTGAAGAGGTGGATCTGCATATTGAACCCAATGAGTTGAAGTATGATGTTTATCGTTCATCCGGCCCAGGCGGCCAGTCGGTCAATACCACTGATTCCGCTGTCCGGGTAACTCACCTGCCCACGGGTATTGTCGTCACATGCCAGGACGAAAAATCACAGCACAAGAACAAGGCCAAGGCCACACAGGTCATGCGTGCCCGGCTGCTTGACAGACTTGAGCAGGAACGGCATGATAAGATTTCCGAGGACCGTAAAAGCCAGGTCGGCAGCGGTGACCGCAGTGAACGGATCCGGACCTATAATTACCCGCAAGGGAGAGTAACCGACCACCGGATCAACCTGACCGTCTACAAACTTGATCAGATTTTGTCCGGTTCTCTGGATGAGATTATCCTGCCGCTCCACACCCATTTCCAGACAGAGGCTTTAAAAGAGCTGAATTAGGTATCAGGCGTCAAGTATCAGCTGTTAGCTTAAAGTTAGCCCGCATATTTAACAAGTCGAGGTGGCTGCAGATGCGCTGAGCGCAGGAGCAGGCAGGTAAGCGCAGACTCCGATAGTTGCCTATGCCTACTCCTGCAGCGACAAAGCAGGTGCGGCCACATCGGCTTGCCTTCGGTGAACACTTTGTAAATTTAAATCCGGCTATTGTTTCTGATTTTATTTAATGATTTTTATTTCTTATCATAAGAAAAGCAAAGTGTTCATGAAATATTCGGGTTAGCCGCCTTTTGCGGGAAACTAAATACCTGAAACCTGATACCTAATACCTTATATCTTACAATGCAGGTCCAACAACTGTTGAAAACTGCTGCTGCAGCTCTTGCAGAAGCAGGTGTTGAGGATAGCAAACTGGAGGCGGAACTGCTGTTGCGGGATTGTCTCGGTGTATCAAGGAGCCGTTTATTTCTCCTGTCTGATCAACAGGTCAAACCGAAGCTTGAGCAGCGATTTCAGGAGCTTCTTGTAAGGCGATGTCGTCGTGAACCGTTGCAGTACATCCTCGGCAGCTGTGAATTCTGGTCCCTGGAATTCCACGTTGCTCCTGCTGTTTTGATTCCCAGGCCGGAAACTGAATTTTTACTTGAACATGTTTTCTCAACCCTGGATCTTGAGCGGGAAGTATCTGAACTTATAATACTTGACCTGTGTACAGGAAGTGGTGTGATTGGTGTTATCCTTGCCAGGGAGTTTGATCATGCAGCCGTTACAGCAGTTGATTATTCCCCTGATGCCCTGGCCGTGGCCCGGAAAAATATTGCACTGCATGGCCTTAACGAGCGGATTAACCTGGTTTGTGCGGATCTGCTGACCGGATTCAGGCCGGATCAGGTATTTGATGTAATCGTGACCAATCCCCCTTATGTTAAAGTTTGTGACCTGTCCGGACTTGAACCGGAGGTTCGCGACTGGGAACCTGAACTGGCTCTGTCCGGTGGCAAAACCGGCATGAATGTTATAAACAGGATTTGTGGCGAAGCTTTCCATCACCTGAAACCCGGCGGCTGGCTGTTTATGGAAAT
>JAYEKB010000061.1:0-18840 GCA_034660835.1 Thermodesulfobacteriota bacterium | reverse complement strand
TTGAGTACAATGACCATCCATTGCAGGGGCCGGGCAATATAAGGCGCCAGGGTCCGGTTGAATTCAACCCCTATGGTTTTGGGAAGAATTTCGGAAAGTAACAGGATGGCCAGGGTAAAAAAGATGAAAACCAGATGATGTTACCCGCGCCGAAAACAGACGCTGCCGCCGCACCGGCAACCGCCGCACCCATGGTGTTGGCAATGGTGTTGAGGGTGAGGATGGCGGTAATGGGCTGGTCGATATTGTCTTTAAGTTTTTTGAGGATGGCAGCTGTGGTCGGCCGTTTTTTAGCGAGCATTTCAACCCGGCTCATGGGAAGGGAATAGAGCACAGCTTCAAAGACACTGCAGGTCGCAGAGATGATGATGGCAAAGCTGACAGCCATGATAAGTTCCAGAATCAAGACAAACCTCCAGAGAAGATCAGGTTAACGGAATAAGGTGTAAGGTAAAAGGTTATTCTATTGTTTATCAAGCCTCTCATGTAGGAGATGACCTTTTTTTCTATCTTAAATGGAATGAACTGTTTTGCCAATTGAGCTGACTGAAACGAAGGTGTAAGGTGTTAGGTATGTGCTGTTAGCTGACTGTAAACTACGAATGCTAAATAGCTTGCTGATATTTTGTTCTCACATTGTGTGGGAATGCAGATTGTATCTATTAAGGAGTTATCATGATAAAGCTGAGTACAAAAGATCCCGGTTTCTTTGGGGGGGATCTACTGGTATTTTTTATCCCTGAAACGGGAAAGAAAACAGTGTCCTGTTCTAATGCTGCGGTTCGCAGTTCTATGAAACAGGCCTGGAAAAGCGGAGATTTTACCGGCAAAAAAGGGCAGACTTTTTTGTGGTATCCCGCTGCGCCCAAAAAAGGATTCGCAGCAGGCAGAGTTTTGGCGGTTGGTCTTGGTAAGACTCAGGAGAATGAAGATGAATGCCGCGAACAGATCAGGATGGCTGCCGGTACGGCCGCAAGCAAGGCGGGTGGTCTCAAGGTAAAAACGCTCATGGCGGTGCTGCCGGAAAAAACCGGGCTTGCTGATGCTGATGTTGCCGAGTGTATGAGCGAAGGGCTGATTCTTGGAAATTATCGTTTTGATAAATACAAGACTAATGCAAAGGATGATGACAAGAACAGCCGGGTGGATTGTTTTTTTCTCCAGGACGGCGGTTTGAACCACGGCAAGGTTCGCCGCGGTATGAAGCTGGGGAAACTTGCGGCCGAGGCAGGCTGTCTGGCCCGGGACATGGCCAATGAACCCGGCAACGGCTGGACTCCTGCGCGGTTTGCAGAGTTTGGCAAAAAAATGGCCTCCAGGTCGGGCATCAAATGCCGGATTATTGACAAGCCGGGCATGAAAAAGCTGGGCATGGGCGGAATTCTGGGGGTTAACCAGGGCTCGGCACTGCCACCAAAACTGGTCATTCTTAAATACCAGGGTTCAAAAAAGTGGCCGACCCTGATGTTGGTGGGTAAGGGGTTGACCTTTGATTCAGGCGGTATAAGCCTGAAACCTGCCGCAGGCATGGAGGATATGAAATATGATATGTGCGGTGGTGCTGCCGTTATCTGCGCCATGCAGGTCATTGCAGCGGAAAAACCAAAGGGTATTAACGTGGTGGCCCTGGTGCCTGCCACCGAGAACCTGTCCGGGGCCGCTGCCATTAAGCCCGGTGATATTATCACTCATTTCGGCGGCAAGACTTCAGAGGTCATCAATACCGATGCAGAGGGGCGCCTGATTCTGGCCGATGCCCTGGCTTACGGTATTAAAACCTACAAGCCGGATGCGGTAGTTGATCTGGCCACCCTGACCGGAGCGGTCATTGTTGGCTTAGGCCATCACCGAACCGGCCTGCTTTCAAATGATGATTCGCTGGTGACGCAGATTCTTGCTGCCGGTGATCGTGCCGGTGAACCCCTGTGGCGGCTGCCGTTGGGCCCTGAATATTCCAAGCAGATCGAATCCAAGGTGGCCGATATCAGGAATATCGGCGGCAAGGGGGCTGGAACCATCACTGCTGCAGCCTATCTGCAGGAGTTTGTCGGCGATACTCCCTGGGCCCATCTTGATATCGCGGGTACGGCCTGGAATTTTACGGAAAAGAGCTATGTGCCCAAAGGACCATCCGGTATTGCGGTTCGTATTCTGCTGAATCTGGTGCGCAACTGGGAAGGAAGATAATGAAAAAAAATGAACAGCAGAATATCGAACATTGTTTTCAAACAGTAAAAATATAGCTCTTGAACCCTATTGACAACATACTGCTAACCCGCATATTTCATAAACACTTTGTTTGAGGCATCATAACATGCGGATTTTTTGTGATAATTTAAATCCTATCTCTTTTTAGAAATTTGCAAAGTGTTCACCGAAGGCAAGCCGATGCGGCCGCACCTGCTTTGTCGCTACCTGAATAAGCATAGGCAACTATAGCTTACTCAGGTGCTCAGCGCATCTGCAGCCACCTCGACTTGTGAAATATGCGGGCTAATTCAATATGTCGTATAGATTGTTAACCTCCTGTCAATGACAGCAGATAAAGGAGAAAAAATGGCCAAGCGTAAGGGTATTATTGTCAGCAGGCAGATCATGGATAGCCAGATGCTCCATCCAGAAGCAACCGGTGAGCTGACAGGACTTCTCAATGAACTCATTGTTGCAGGTAAGATTATCAGTGCAGAGGTCAACATGGCCGGCCTTGCCGATATTCTCGGTCAGTCCGGTAAGACTAATATCCAGGGTGAGGAAGTGCAGAAACTCGACGAGTTTGCCAACCGGACCATTAAACGCCGCATGGAGCAATGCGGCTATATCTGTGTCATGGGGTCGGAAGAGGACGATGGTGTTATTCCGGTGCTTGACGGCTATGAGGGAAAATACACAGTGGCCTTTGATCCGCTGGATGGATCATCCAATATTGATGTCAATGTCAGTATCGGCACCATTTTTTCCGTCCACCGTCGCAAAAGTCGGGGAAAACACGGTAAAATGTCAGATCTGCTTCGGAAAGGCCGCGACCAGGTTGGGGCCGGTTATATTATCTACGGTTCCAGCACAATGCTGGTCTACACCACCGGCGACGGGGTGCACGGGTTTACTCTGGATCCCAGTGTGGGTGAGTTCTTTCTTTCCCATCCGGATATCAAAATCCCAAAACGTGCCAAATACTACAGTGTGAATGAGGCCTACACAAAGTACTGGCATGATAACACCCGTGCCTATATTGAACACTTAAAGGATCTGGACTACCGGGGTGAGCGATCCTACAGCCTGCGCTATATCGGGTCCCTGGTTTCCGATTTTCACCGCAACCTGATTACCGGTGGTGTCTTTGTGTATGCCCGGGACAAAAAGAGTACGGATAAACCGGAAGGCAAGCTGCGACTACTCTATGAGGCTGCGCCCCTGGCCATGGTGGTGGAACAGGCCGGTGGCCGGGCGATAACCGATGACGGCCGCAATATACTTGATATTCAACCCACGGACCTGCACCAACGGGTACCGCTGATTATAGGATCTAAGGAAGAGGTTGATCTGGCTGAAAAATATTTCACCGGTCCCGTGTAATTGTACCTCTTTACCGGAGTGCTGGTGAGCTCTTAAGTGTGATTTTTCAGAAAAGGGGTTGTAAATTTTATAGATCGTAGTATGGAATTGGGAACAACGTTTATTGATAAAAGTTCGTGGTCTTGACAGGCTATTGTTGGGCCTGTTGAATCGTCACAAAAAAAGTAAAGGAGAACCTATGAAAATCGTTGCAAAGATTGCGGTAGCTGCTGCCGCCCTGACCATGCTGGCAACCCCGGCCATGGCTGAGAAAATCGTTAAGTGGAAACTGGCCGAGACCTGGCCTTCAACCCTGACCCCACTCGCTTCGCCGCCGCTTCTGCTGGCCAAGATGGTTGAAGAGATGAGCGGCGGCCAGTTTGTCATCAAGGTTGAGGGTAAAGAAAAACACAAGGCTCCTCTTGGCATTCTGGACATGGTTAAAGGCGGACAGTATCAGATGGGCCACAGCGGTTCCTATTACTGGAAAGGTAAAGACATCAGCACTATCTTTTTCACCACTATTCCATTCGGCATGACAACTGCCGAGCAGTATGCCTGGTTTTATTATGACGACGGCATGAAGTACATGCAGCAGGTCTATGACCGTTTTAATGTTCTGAACTATCCCGGCGGTAATACCGGCGTACAGATGGGCGGCTGGTTTAAAAAAGAAATCAACTCGCTCGATGACCTGAAGGGACTGAAGATGCGTATCCCCGGTCTTGCCGGTGAAGTGTTTGCCAAGCTTGGTGTAAATGTAACAAATATTCCCGCCGGTGAGCTGTACACCTCTCTGGATCGCGGTACCATTGATGCCCTGGAATGGGTAGGACCCGGCATGGATATCAAGATGGGTTTTCATAAAATTGCCCCCTTTTACTACACCGGCTGGCATGAGCCGGCCTCGGAAATGCAGTTTTTGATCAACAAGCGTGCGTACGAGAAACTGTCTCCGGAAAATAAGGCTATTCTGCAGACGGCCATGAAAGCTGCAGCAGCTGATATGTATTATGAGAATTTTGCTGCCAGTGCCAATGCCTGGGAGCAGATGAAGACCGATTTTCCCGATATAAAAGTCAAGACCTTTCCGTTGCCGGTACTTAAAGAAATGAAAAAGGCTACAGATGAACTGCTGGACAGCTATGCTGCCAAGGATCCCCAGTTCAAGGATATCCTGGAGTCCCAGAGAACGTTCATGAAAAAGGCAAGGCAGTGGACCATTATCTCGGATTACAACTATATCAAGACCAGCATGGAAGTAGAGAAGCAGTAGCTTTCAGCAGATCGGTTATTGTGAATCCGTCCGCCCTGCCAGATTTTGTTTTGGCAGGGCGGTCTTTGTTTTAAATAAGTGTAAGCTATGGATGCGATAGAAAAATTCATAATAAAAACGGTTGATATTATGGGCAAGGTGGTTTCATTTCTGCTGCTGCTCATGGTGCTGAATGTCTCCTATGACGTGATGATGCGTTATCTCTTTCATAACTCCTCGGTGGGTATGCAGGAGATGGAATGGCATTTGTTTTCCGTGATCTTTTTATTCGGCATCTCTGTTGCACTGAAAGATGAGGGGCATGTCCGGGTCGATTTTCTCTATGACAATTTTGGCCCCCGTAAAAAGGCGGTCGTGAATATTTTCGGCACGCTCTTTTTTTTAATGCCGTTGGCACTGCTTATCTTTTTCGGTTCTTTTCAGTATGTCCAGGATGCCTATATAACCCAGGAAATATCCGAGGATCCGGGCGGCCTGCCGTTTCGCTGGCTGATTAAAGGCATGATTCCGTTTTCTTTTGGTTTTTTGCTTTTCAGTGCGCTGGGGTATATTCTGCAAAATATCCGCATGTACCGGGAGGCTGCGAAATGACCGGTATTATCATGTTCTTTGCAGCCCTGGTCCTGTTGACTGTGGGCTATCCGGTTGCCTTTAGCTTCGGGGCCGTGGCCATGCTGTTCGGGGCTATTGCCGCCTTTATTGAAATGCTGCCGGATCCAACCTTTGCCGCTGTTGGTGAGGAGTTTTTCCTCATGTTCTCCATGATGCCCTTTCGCATCTACTCCATTATGACCAACACCATCCTTATGGCGGTACCGCTTTTTATTTTGATGGGCATTGTCCTGCAAAAGTCGGATCTTGCAGAGCGGTTGCTGGAATCCATGGGTGTGCTGTTTGGCAAGGTGCGTGGCGGGGTGGCAATATCAACTGTTATTGTCGGTACCCTGCTTGCTGCCTCCACCGGTGTTGTCGGAGCCTCGGTCGTTGCCATGGGCGTTATTTCCCTGCCTGTCATGATTAAATACGGCTACTCAAAAAAGCTCGCCACCGGTACCATCTGTGCTGCGGGTACACTGGGGCAAATCATCCCGCCCTCCATTGTTCTCATTATCCTTGGGGATGTTTTTCAGCTGCCTGTGGGGGATCTCTTTCAGGCTGCCCTCTGGCCGGGACTTGTCCTGGTGGGTTGCTACGTCCTCTATATTCTGGTGATTTCTTTTCTGAAACCGGACGCAGCACCGGCAGTTATTGTTCCTGAAGAGGAAAAAAAAGGTTCTTTGCAACGGGCTCTTTTTGCTATCCTGCCGCCTTTGACCCTGATTATTCTGGTGTTGGGGTCCATCTTCGCAGGTATTGCCACTCCTACAGAGTCCGCCTCAGTAGGGGCACTGGGTGCCATGATACTGGCGGCCATGTACAGAAAATTGAGCTGGAAGGTCATTATGGATTCCTGCTTGGAAACGGTCAAGATTACCGCCATGGTCTTTGCTATCCTTATTGGTGCTACAGCCTTTTCCATGGTTTTTGTCTATACCGGTGCAGATGGAATTGTTGAGGAGTTCATGACCGGGCTGCCCGGCGAGAAATGGGGATTTCTGATTCTGTCCATGCTGGCAATCATGCTTCTTGGTTTTTTCATTGATTTCATTGAGATATCCTATATCGTTGTTCCCATCCTGCTGCCTATCTCCGATGCCATTGGTATTAATCCCATGTGGTTTGCGATTTTGATAGCCATGAACCTGCAGACCTCGTTTTTGACACCGCCCTTTGGTTTTTCCCTGTTCTATCTAAAGGGCGTATGTCCGCCCGAGGTGCGAACTGTGGATATCTATAAAGGGGTGATGCCTTTTATTATTATTCAAGTTATGGTATTGGCATCTATTGTGATTTTTCCACATCTGTACGGACTGTAAATGGAAGATAGAGAGTAAGCGATAAAAGGAATAAGGCCAATTAACCAATCAGAAGATAAAATCGAATCTTATCAACAGAGGAGTTAAGCGGATGGGGATGAAAAAACTGACTCTATTTCTTGAGCTTGGATTTCTTTGTTTTGGTCTGGTTGTTCTGCTCCTGTCCTCCATTGAGAGGAAAGAGATTGCACTGCAATCATTGCCGGTGCAACAGGAAGTCGTTGCTGGTGTAGTGGTTCCTGAAGATGTTGAGCCGCAGCACCCTCCTGTCAAGGGAGAGATTGAAGCGCCGCCCGCAGATGAGTCCGGGATAATGACTTTGCAGCCAGCGGGTAGAAAGGTGCGCCCTGGTGGCGAAGAGGATAAAGAAATAGCCGTATCCTTGCCGGATGACCAGTCTGCTGATGCCCAAACGGCACAGCTCTGGGAACGGCAGCAATGGACCGGCGACCTGGACGGAATGCAAAAGCGACGGAACATCCGTGCCCTGGTACCATTTTCCCGCACTTTTTTCTTTCTTGATAAGGGCCGTAAGCGCGGATTGATCCATGATGCTTTGATGGAGTATGAAAAGTTCCTGAACAAGAAGGTGAAGACTAAGCACCTGACAGTTCATATTATTTTCATTCCTACCCCGAGAGATCGTCTTTTCAGCGATCTTGCGGCAGGTTACGGAGATATTGCCGCCGGCAACCTGACCGTTACTCCTGCACGGCAAAAGCTGGCGGATTTTGCCGATCCTATGCTGACAAATGTGCAGGAAATTATTGTTACCGGCCCGGCAGCTCCCGAGCTCAAGACCATTTTTGATCTCTCAGGGCTTGAAATATCAGTCAGGAAATCGAGCAGTTATTATGAAAGTCTGCAGGCGCTGAATGAAACACTGCTGTCCATCGGCAGGAATCCCGTAACAATCAACTATGCAGATGAGTATCTGGAAGACGAGGATTTGTTAGAGATGGTAAATGCCGGTCTGATACCCATGATAATCATTGACAGTCATAAGGGAGAATTCTGGGCTAAAATATTCAAGAATGTCAAGTTGCATCCAGCTTTGCGTTTGCGTACAGGGGGGGAGATCGCCTGGGCTATTCGTAAGAACAGCCCTCTTTTAAAGAAGAATATTAACAGTTTCGTCAAAACCATTAAGAAGGGAAGCCTGACCGGCAATATTCTCTATCAACGCTATTTGCAGGACACGAAATATATACGTAACAGTTTTTCAAAAGCAGCAATGAAACGGTACAACCATACCATCAATCTGTTTAAAAAATATGCTGGAAAATATGATTTTCCCTATCTGCTGCTTACAGCGCTTGCTTACCAGGAATCAGGCCTGGACCAGAAGCAACGCAGTAATGCCGGGGCAGTTGGTATCATGCAGGTTTTGCCCACTACGGCAGCTGATAAGAATGTGGGCGTCAAAAATATTAACAAACTTGAAAATAATATTCATGCCGGTACCCGTTATCTCCGTTTCATGGCTGACCGTTATTTTGCCGACCCGGACCTGACTCGGCTTAACCGGGATCTTTTTACCATGGCCTCCTATAATGCAGGTCCGGCACGGGTGGCAAAACTTCGCAAAGAGGCTACCCGGCGAGGATTGGACCCCAATATCTGGTTTAATAATGTCGAGGTGGTAGCGGCAGCACGAATCGGCAGGGAGACGGTCCAGTATGTCCGTAATATTTATAAATATTATATAGCGTATGAGTATATAATTAAAAAAGAAAAATTGAAAAAAGTAGGAACTTCCATTCATAAATCTCAGTATGATAAAAACTAATTATTGACTACGATATCCCAGTTAAAATAACTTCCGGATCTTCGTTAACCCCTCTATGAACTCCAGTGACCGCTCCATCCTGACTATTACCTGTTACGGTCATTTTCTGAGCCATTTCAACATGCTCGTTTTTCCGGCTATTCTGCTGCCCCTGTCTGCACGGCTGGGTATTGATATGAGCGCCACTCTTGACCTGGCTTTCTGGATGTACCTGCTTTTCGGCCTGACTGCTCTGCCCTGGGGGATGCTGGCTGACAAGTTCGGACCCCGGCCCATGCTGGCCCTGTTTTATGTTGGCGCCGGTGGTTCCGGGCTGGCTGCCGCCATGCTGGTCGACTCGCCTCTTGGTCTCAAGCTTTCCCTGGCAGGGATCGGCCTGTTTTCCGGAATATATCATCCAGCAGGCCTTGGCTGGATTGCCTGTTGTGTCTCCCGCACATCTTCAGGTATGGCCGTAAACGGTATGTTCGGCAATCTTGGTCTTGCCACGGGACCGTTGCTGGCCGGGATTGTGAACTGGGTATGGGGGGCTCAGGCGGTGTACATTTGTCTGGGACTGCTCAACTTTGCCGGGATGGCCTTTCTTCTGCAGGTGGGTACGAAGAGTTGTGCTTCAATAAAAAAGAGTGCAACTGGAGAAGACACAACATCCTGGAAAGGATTTGCAGTGTTGTTGATCTGCATGATGCTGGGAGGAGTTGTCTACCGGGGGGCTACAGTCACCCTGCCGGCACTGTTTGAGCTCAATGGTTCCGGGATCTTTGCTGCCGTAAGCGGGTTTTTCAAGGGTACTGAAATAACGAGCAATGTGGTGGCAACCGTAATTACCTCGGGCCTGTATCTGGTCGGCATGCTTGGTCAATACACAGGCGGCAGAGCAGGCGAGCGGTTTGATCTTCGGATCAGTTACCTCGTTTTTCACCTGATGACTCTGCCGGCGGCCTTTTTGATCGGCTTGACGACCGATATTCCGCTGGTACTGCTGGCCACTATCCACTCCTTTTTTCTGCTTGGTATGCAGCCGGTGGAAAATACGCTGGTGGCCCGTCTTACCCCGCCCTCACTGCACAGTTCAGCCTATGGCATGAAATTTATACTCACCTTCGGGGTGGGAGCCCTGGCTGTTAAAATGATCAGGATGGTTGAACAGAATTGGGGAATTGAGGCAGTTTTTCCTGCTCTCGGGATTGTCTCGCTTGCACTTGTTGGTGCAATCGGGGTATTAATAACAGTTACGCCGCGAATGCGATCATGAGTGCCGGCCTACAGGTATGAGTACTTTGATAGCGGCAAAGCATAAATCTGGTGATGAGTTACGATAACATGGACCATGAATGCACGGAAATTTTACATGTTACTTAAAAAGACAGCAGGAGCAGTCTGTGTCGGGCTGTTGTTAACGGTTGTGGTGGCTGGGACTCCATCGGTTGCAGAAGAGGTACTGTTTGTACGCCCCAGTGTTGAGATCCCGGTCAGGAGAGGGCAGGGAACTGATTATAAGATAGTGAAACTTGTCAAGGACGGGGACCAGGTTGAACTGCTTGAAGAAAAGGATGCCTGGGCAAGGATCAGGATTAAGGACGGGACCGAAGGCTGGATGCCTAAACGGTTTTTAAGCAGTGATGCTCCACCGCTCAAACTTGTCCAGATGCTGCGCAAGGAAAATGAACATCTTAGACAGCAAAATACTGATTTCAACCAGGAGTTGACAGGGCTTAAAGATTTGCAGGCCAATACCGGCGGTGAACTTTCCACCTGTATCGCCCAGCGCGATACGATTGAGGCCCAGTATAAGAACCTGCAAGCAGATACTGCTGACGTGGTAGCGATAAAAAACAAGATGACTGCCACACAACAGGAGATAGAGAAGGTTCGGGCTACCCTTGCAGCTGTTCAGCAGCAGAACAATGAATTGAAACGAAAGACCGCTGTTACCTGGTTTCTGGCGGGTGGAGGGGTATTGTTTTTCGGCTGGATTATTGGTGTTTTTTCCGGCAGGTCTCGGAAGAAGAGGTCTTCGTTGTTGTGAGAAATGTATAAAGCATAAGGTATAAGGTAAAAGGTATCAGGTTTAAGGCTCTACTTGTCCTGCCCTTGGCGATTGATTGCTTTAAGGGAGAGTAATGTGTACTTGAAAAAAATACGGGAAAAATGAAAACTATACGATCGACAACTATACTGGCTATTCGTCATAAAGGAGATATGGTCATGGCTGGAGACGGTCAGGTAAGCCTTGGCCAAACCGTGATTAAGCACCAGGCACGCAAGGTACGCAGACTGTACCACGATAAAGTGATTACCGGTTTCGCCGGATCTACGGCTGATGCCTTTACTCTGTATGACAGGCTGGAACAGAAACTGGAGCAGTACAATGGGAACCTGATGCGGTCCTCTGTGGAGCTTGCCAAGGACTGGCGTACCGATAAGTTGCTTCGCCGGCTGGAGGCCATGCTGATTGCTGTTGACGATAAGTCTTCTTTGCTGCTCTCCGGCAGCGGTGACGTGATAGAATCAGATGATGGAATTCTGGCTATTGGTTCAGGCGGTCCCTTTGCACAGGCTGCGGCCAAAGCCCTAATGACCCATTCTGATCTTGACGCGGAAACCATTGTCAGGGAAGCCATGAATATTGCGGCCTCAATCTGCGTGTACACGAACCATAATCTTGTTATAGAGAAGATTTAAACCTAATGAACCTTACTAATCTATGAAAGAAATTAATTCCTTAACACCAAGGCAGACAGTGCGCGAGCTTGATCGGTATATTATCGGTCAAGGTGATGCTAAACGCTCTGTTGCTATTGCCCTGCGTAACCGCTGGCGCAGGCAGCAGGTGCCGCCTCCCCTGCGCGAGGAGATTGCGCCTAAAAATATTATCATGATCGGACCCACCGGGGTGGGAAAGACTGAAATAGCCCGCAGGCTGGCTAATCTTGCCCAGTCCCCGTTTCTCAAGATCGAGGCATCCAAGTTTACCGAAGTGGGATATGTGGGGCGTGATGTTGAATCCATGATCCGTGATCTGCTGCAGTTGGCTATTAACATGGTAACCAGTGAGGAAGAAGAAGGTGTTACGGAAAAGGCCCGGCAGGCCGCGGAAGAACGGCTGCTTGATCTTCTGCTTCCTCCTGCGCCGAGTCATGCGCCGACAGGTTCTGATGCTCAGGGGGATGGGGATGTAATTTCTCTGTCTTATGATACTGTTTTTGGCGGTGATACCGAGAAGTTAGATCATAAAGAGTCTGCGGATAAGACTCGGGAGAAGTTTCGACGAATGCTGCGCAGCGGTGAGTTGGATGAGCGGGAGGTCGAGTTGACCGTTTCCACCGGCCAGCCACAGGGACCCATGGTAGAGGTTTTTTCCTCATCCGGCATGGACGACATGCAGTCTTCCCTGCAGGACGCTTTTTCCAAGATGTTTCCCGGAAAAAAACAGCCGCGCAAGGTAAAGGTACCTGAGGCGCTGGAGTTTCTGCAAAAAGAAGAGGCCCAGAGGCTGGTGGATACTGAAAGTGTGACTGAAAAGGCTATCCGCAGGACAGAGCAGTCCGGCATTATCTTCCTGGATGAAATTGATAAGATTGCATCCAGGGGTGGTTCAGGCTCAGGGTCACCCGATGTGTCCAGAGAAGGTGTCCAGCGCGATCTCTTGCCTATTGTGGAAGGATCGACTGTGACCACCAAATATGGACCGGTGCAGACAGACCATATTCTCTTTATTGCTTCGGGTGCTTTCCATATCAATAAACCCTCTGACCTGGCACCTGAACTTCAGGGCAGGTTTCCCATCCGGGTGAACCTGAATGCTTTGGGAGAGGAAGAGTTTTTCCGTATTCTCACCGAGCCGCAGAATGCACTGGTCAGACAGTACACGGCGCTGATGAATACTGAGGGAATTGAACTTATAATTGAGGAAAAGGCCATTCGTGAAATGGCAAAAATTGCTGTTCAGGTGAACCGCAAAACCGAGGATATCGGAGCCCGTCGCCTGCACACCGTGATGGAGCGTGTCCTTGATGAGTTGTCCTTTGATGCTTCAGAGCGTGAAGATCAGGTCTTCAAGGTCACAGCGGAATATGTGCGCAGCCAGCTTTCTGATATTTCGGACAATGAGGACCTGAGTCGTTATATTTTATGACGTTGTCTGCAGTGGAAGTTTTTTTCAAAAAACAATACGAAAATTAGAAAAAAGATATGAACCGAATAGTTGATCCTGAACTAAAGTATTGCCCGAAATGTAATGACGAGTATCGAGCTGAAATTACCACCTGTGCTGCCTGTGAGGTTGAATTGCTTACTGGTGTTCAGATGCAGGAACTTGAGCAGCAGAAAGAGCAGAATAAAGCAGCTCGGAATATGGAGTTGAGACCGGATGATGAGATGGTGAACATCAGAAAGGGCCCGGTTATGCAGATGAAGGAGTTGCAGTTCCTGCTGGAACGTGAGGGAATTCCTTCGTTGGCCGTAAAAGAAGGAGGCAGTTGCGGCCAGGGTTGTTGCGGCACGGATCTGCTCGTACAAGTGAGGATGTCGGATGTGCAGGAGGTGATTGCAATCCTTGATCAGGAACATGTACGTTCAACCGGTCTGGCAGGACATGATACCACTCATTCCGGGGCCGTGTTCAACACGGCTGCAGAAAACGCCACCTGTCCTGCCTGTGGCTGCAGTTTTTCCACCACCCAGGCCACCTGCCCGGATTGTGGACTCTGTTTTGCGTAAACGTAGTAACGCTCAAACGCTTGAACGTTTATACCCTGATCGTTTTCGCTGCCGCTGGATCTCTGCCCGTTTCATCTGCACAAACAGAGTCCCGGCGCCGAAGGACTTTCGTACCTGGTTAAAAAAGTCCGGGCAGGGGCGGACTGTAAGATCCTTGAGCATTTCAATATCCACCTCGCCACGTCCGTCAAAGTGGAGTGTCAGCTTGACCGGGCTTATGCCGTGGAACTCGTACAGCATATCTTTGAGTTGTATCAGCTGCCCCCGCATTGTCCGGCTTGCCTGCAGTCTGATCATTGTATTTTCAGTATATTTTTCTATGGCCTTATCAAGGGGATCAATGGCCTCGGCAATGATTTTTGCTCCCTGTTCTCCCTGTTGAATCGTGCCGAGCACGATCAACGGTTCATCTGTACTCAGCAGCTCGGAACATTGGGCAAAGGTGCTGGGAAACACGATCACCTCAATGGATGAACCCATATCTTCAAGCACGGTAAAGGCCATACGGTCGCCTTTCTTTGACGTATGCTCCTTGAAATTCTGGATAAGACCGCCTACCCGGATGGCCTGGCCGTCGCGACAGTTGTCCAGTTCAGCTATTTCGCTGTCCGCAACCATTCGAATATCGTCGATAACTCCTTCCAGAGGATGGCCGGTAAGAAAGAAGCCGATAGTTTCTTTTTCATAGGCAAGTTTTTTAAGCTCCGGCCACTCTTCAATGTCAGGATACTGCAGCTCTGTTCCCGGCTTGCTGTTTTCTTCTCCTGTCAGGGCAAACAGGCTCATCTGACCGCTTAAACGATCACGCTGCACAGCCTTGGCCTGTTCCAGTGCCTCGTCCAGCACGGCCATGAGCTGAGACCTTTTTACATTCATGGAGTCAAAGGCACCGGCCATGATTAAACTCTCTAAGACCTTGCGATTCACCCGGCTGGAATCGATCCGGCCGCAGAAATCGGCAAGTGAAGTGTACATGCCATGAGTCGTCCGCTCCTCAATAATTGAATCCAGGGCCGCATCACCAACATTTTTTACCGCAGCCAGACCGAACCGAATGCGATCTTTGATAACCGTAAAATCATGATCTGATTCATTGATATCCGGTGGCAGGACATCGATCTCCATCTGCTTACACTCGTTGATGTATTTGACTACCTTATCTGTATTGTCCACATCACAGGAGAGCAGGGCGGCCAGGAACTGGGCCGGGTAATGCGCTTTGAGATAGGCGGTCTGGTAAGCGATCAGAGCATAGGCGGCAGAATGTGATTTGTTAAAGCCGTAACCGGCAAATTTAGCCATCAGGTCAAAGACATAGGTGGCTTTTTCCTCGGAAATGTTGTTGGCCAAAGCGCCATTCATGAATTTTTCCCGTTCTTTTTCCATGACCTCGGGAATTTTTTTGCCCATGGCCCGGCGCAGGATGTCGGCATCACCCAGGCTGTATGAGGCCAGGATGTTGGAAATCTTCATTACCTGTTCCTGGTAGACAATTACCCCGTAGGTCTCCTCGAGTACCGGCTTGATCTGCGGCAGCGGGTATTCGGGCGGTCGGTGACCGTGCTTGGTCTCGACAAACTGGTCTACCATGCCGGAATCAAGCGGTCCGGGGCGGTAGAGGGCAACCAGGGCGATGAGGTCGGAAAACTGTTCCGGTTTCATCTTGACCAGCAGTTCGCGCATGCCGTCGCTTTCAAGCTGAAAGACGCCAAGGCTGTTGCCATCGCAGAGAAGATCAAAGGTTTTTGGATCCTCCATGGTGATCTTGTCCAATTCAAGCCGGGAACCGATATCCTGCTTAATCAGTTTCAGTGCCCTGTCAATGACCGTAAGTGTCTTCAAACCCAGGAAATCAAATTTGATCAAGCCGGTCATTTCGGTGTACTTCATGTCGTACTGGGTCAGGACCTCCTTATTTGATCCGACGCATAGTGGTAAATATTCAACCATGGGTTCTGGTGAGATAACGACACCGGCAGCATGGGTGGACTTGTGGCGCGACAAACCTTCAAGGGTCTGGGCAACAGTGAGCAGTTCGCGCACGTCATCCTGCTTCATGGCCTCGCGCAGGCGCGGTTCCTTATCAATGGCCTTTTTCAGGGTAATTTTGAGTTCGTCGGGAACCAGTTTGGCAATGCGGTCCACCACCGGCAGGGGCACTTCAAGCACCCTGCCCACATCCCGCAGCGCGGCCCGTGCCTTCATGGAACCATAGGTAACAATCTGGGCTACGTGTTTGTCACCGCCGTAACGACTACGCACATATTCGATGACCTCATCACGACGATCCTTACAGAAATCCACGTCAAAGTCAGGCATGGACATCCGTTCAACATTTAAAAAACGTTCAAAGATCAGGCCGTAGGGGATGGGGTCAATATCTGTAATTGACATACAGAAGGCCGCCAGACTGCCGGCCCCTGAACCACGGCCCGGCCCTACGGGAATTTTTTTACTCTTGGCCCAGTTGATAAAGTCGGCAACAATGAGAAAGTAGCCGGAAAAGCCCATCTCCTGAATAACTCCGATCTCCATGGTCAGTCGATCACGATATTGCTGTTCCAGCTCCGGGCTGACTTTGCGGAGTTCACGCAGATGATCAAGCCGTGTTTCAAAGCCGTCCCAACAGCTTTTTTCAAAAAGAGTTTCCAGGGACTCTTTTTCAGGAACCGGAAAGATTGGAAAGTGATGTTCACCAAATGTGAGGTCAAGGTCGCAGCGATCCGCAACTTCCACTGTATTGGCAAGCGCTTCCGGACAGTAACTGAACTGACTCGCCATCTCCTCCGGTGATTTGAAATAGAGCTCATCGGTTGAAAAACGGAACCGTTTGGGATCAGTGATGGTCTTGCCTGTCTGGATGCAGAGCAGCACCTCGTGGGCATAGGATTCGTCCCGGTTGAGGTAATGACAGTCATTGGTGGCCACCAGTTTTACACCCAGTTCATCAGCCAGTTCCATCAGTCCCTTGTTGGCTGCTTTTTGTTCGTCAATACCGTTTTCCTGGATCTCAAAGTAGAGTCGGTCACCAAAGACCTGCTGCAGTTCAAGTGCCTTGTTCCTGGCTCCATCCATATCGTTATGGGTGATTCGCCAGGGGATTTCTCCATGCAGGCAGGCGGTCAGAGCAATCAATCCTTCCTGGTGCTCAAACAGCAGTTTCCGGTCTATGCGGGGCTTGTAATAGAATCCTTTTGTCTGGGCAATAGATGCCAGTTTCATCAGGTTCCGGTAGCCGGCTTTGTTCATGGCCAGCAGAACAATGTGAAAGTTGTGGCCTGCGGTCTTGTCGTGAATGAGGTGACTTTTCTGGGCAATATAAAACTCGCAGCCGACCAGTGGTTTAATACCGGCTTTTTTTGCCTTGGTATAGAATTCCAGAGCCCCGTGCATGGCACCATGATCAGTAACGGCAACAGCATTCATGCCGTACTCCTTACTTTTATCGATCAGGTCGCCCAGACGGATAGCACCGTCTAACAAAGAGTACTGGGTGTGTACGTGCAGGTGAACAAAGGGTGCAGACATGGGATAACCGTGGTGGAATTAGAAAGTAAAATTTGTAGAGTATAGATCAATGTCATAAACTTAAGCAATTGTTGATACTCAGAACGTAGGGTGGATAAGCGTAGCGCATCCACCAGTAAATAAGTGTTTGGTGGATGCGCTACGCTTATCCACCCTACTTGTTATTTGAGAATCCTGAAGTTAATGACATTGGAGTATAGATAATGACAGAGCTGGCTGATTATGTGCCGTAATTGATCACGGCAGGATAAAATGTCGAATGTCGAACAAGGAATGTTGAATTTTAAAGTACTTAAAAGCAGTTACTTATATCTTTAAATTTTTATTATTTTATACCCTTGGCCCCATCAAGCAGGGCCCCTTCGAGATCAGCGCCGGCAAGATCAGCACCTGTCAGATCAGCCCGGATCAAGTTGGCACCTTTCAGGTCTGCACCTCTCAGGTTTGCATTTCGTAAGTTGGCTCCCGGCATGTTGCAGTAGGCCAGAACAGCATCTTCAAGGTTTGCCCCCTGCAGATCGGCCCGGCGCAGGTTGGCCATGCGCAGGTTGGATCTACTCAGGTTGGCCCCGGCAAGCTTTGCTCCTACGAGATCGGCTTTTTTCAGGTTGGTTTCAGAAAGATTACAGCCTGGACAATCCCTGGCCATCCATTTGACCGTGGAGCGCAGATTTCTGTTTTCTTGTGATATTTTATAGGTGTTTTCCTCAACAATAGTTTTTTCTGGCAGATCAGGAGCTGGTGTGGATTCGGTTTCAGTAGACTCAGCAACGGTTGCAGTGGAAGTATCTGCAACTGCTTCGCCGGAACGAATCGACTTACGATAACTTTTTTTCTTGCCCCGGACAGCATAATAGCTGTCCTTGTAGTCGCCGGAATAGCGGATGGCTGAAAACCGAATAACCCCGTTGCTGGTCGTCAGCTTATAAGTATCGCCAACCTGGTATACAAGGTAACAAAGCAGATCGGTGTACCACCAGTTCTGCATACGAATGCAGAGTTCACCCTGGTCACTCACGTCCCATTGACCCAGATCTTTGTTATTGTACACGTCAACAGCAAACGTTTTTCCGGAACGATCCATATACAGGTAAGCATCAGTGTCATATCCCTGCAATTGGAGGGTATTGCCCTCCACCAGGGATAAAACCTGGTCCGGTGTAAGCTGTTCGCCGCCCTTTTCCGCAACCAGTTTGTTAACATTTGTAGGAGCACAGCCGGCAACTGTAATCAACAGCAACATCGCAAGGAATTGTAATGCTTTCATACTTGTGTTTACTGTAACTAAATGAGTATCATTAATATGTTACGTGCTTGATGGTTAGGTCTTCAGATAGAAGACATAGTACAACCTTATGGGAGAATTGACACTCTTTTCTTGATCATGAATTGATAAACAGGCTGTACAATGTTGGATCAGCTATCCCGCCGGGAGGAACAGTGACTGCGCAGAAATAAGAACAGAAGCCTTGAAAAATGAAAACTAAAACAGTGCTGTCTTTTTGATATAGACCAGTGATTGCCAGAGGTCTTCTTTGGAGTGGGGTTCCAGGGTGAGCAGGGGGCTGAGCCTGTTTGCACCTAAAAAGCTAAACAGTTCCTGGAAATCAAAAATGCCCTGGCCAAGGGCCAGATGATTGTCACCCGCTCCATCATTGTCGTGCAAATGCAGCTGACCAAGCCAGGGGGCGAGTTCATCCAGCCACGGTTGCCAACTGGTATGGGCAAAAGCGGTCAAATGACCGGTATCAAGGCAGAAACAGAGGTTAGGGGCATTCAGCTGTTCAAAGAGAATCCTATGCACCTCGGGTGAGGTTTCATAGGTGTTTTCAAACATGACCGGTGTGTTGTACCGGTCGGCGATCTCTAACAGTTGCTGCCAGGTTTCAAGGGCTGTTACCAGCCAGTGGTCGAATTTTCCACGATGTTTGTTTTCTTCAAAGCCGAGATGGCAGACAATGGACTTCGGCTTGAACAACGGCAGCAGGTTAAATGCCCGGCTGAGTTTATCCCGAGTTATCTCCACAACACGTTTGTCAAATCCACCGGGTGAAAGA